>NVRF01000019.1 GCA_002400775.1 Gammaproteobacteria bacterium | reverse complement strand
CGGAATGACGGGGGAAAGTTAACGGGCCAGCAATGAACTAAAACAATTTATCTAAGGTAGCAATGAGGCTAGTACCGCACGCTTTCTCACTCTAAAATTCACGTCACGCTGTGCATCTAATCGCCTTATTAACGACGCTCTCCTATGCTGCATTGGTTTTTATTTCAATACTCTCTTTGCGACATTAGTCGGTGCTGATGCCGTAGTTGATATGCCACGACTTTCACAAGCCGCCATCACCCCATTAGGCAGAGACCTTGAGTTCAACATGATCCACTGGTAACTCGTCGCATTGGCCTCATTGGTAATACACGTAATATGGGCGCGATATGTGAATATCAGCGTCGAAAGAGATACTACAGACAGCCTTCACATCGCCAATCATTATGGCATCTTATTATTTATTCTATTCTTAAACCACATCAGTTTCTCTACTGCGTTCACTGCAATCGCTTACACATTAGAGTAGAAACACAGAGAACTCACCTATAAGCTTGAACCTAACAACGCCCACACTATAGGCTTTGCTTTTATTGCCGCTTTTTTATCATGACAAACATGCGCAGCAATAATAGCTCCGTCAAGAATCATTAATATTTGGTCAGCCAGCTCGCGATTCCGCGTAGAGGGCCTATCACTCAGCAGCTTAGCAATAAATTTACTGAGCACTTTTTTATGTGCGGCGGAGACAACATTGATTGGATCATCAGGATCAGTATATTCAGCACTGGCCTTAATAAAATTACAGCCATAGAAACAGCCGCCATTTATCCAGTCATGCAACGCATCAAAAATCGCTAAAACATGTTCTTCTTCTGCTATGCCTGGGGAAGATAGTCTTGATTCCTCGACATAATCGCTAAATAGTTGCATTAACTCTTCATGACGCCGACTGAGCACCTCTAGAATCAGCTCTTCTTTGCTGCAAAAGTACTTATATAGCGTAGTCTTTGAAACACCAGAGACCCGCATAATCGTATCGATACCCGTTGCATGATAACCATGCTCGGCGAAAAGCTTCGCGGCCGTATTGAGCAAATGCTCTTTACGCGGCTGAGATTTTAGGGCTTTTAAAGTATCGATTTTGATGGCTCACGACAATGAAAGAAACCTGATATCACTACGGTTCCGTTAACTAAAATTCGTCCTACCGGCGCAGGCCGGTATCCAGCAAGCCATTGAAAGACATGGATTTCGGATCAGCAAAAATGCCGTCCGGTATGACAACACTCTTTTTTTGATTTTCATGTCTCCCAAGCTTCTGTTATCCCTCTGTCTTTTATCAGTCGATTGTGTCGCTATCTCGTGATAGATTTTGCACTTCCGTGTGCAAAACCGACTCATTTACGCGACAACTGATTCCTTTTGCACCGACCGCCCTGCGTTCGTGCCGCTACGCCACAACATCGCAAGCTCGTCGCTGGCTACGCAGCACTCCCTCAATGGCTCTACGGCAACGATAGCTGTTTATTTTCTTCTCCATCACTCGCTAGCGCTCACAATTACGAAAAAATAAATCAGCGTTGCCTATCGGCGACTAACCGCCTTCGCTTCGCTCTCCTTGGCGGTCAGCGAACGAAGGGCCTGTTACTTAAACTGTAACCATAACATCTTGCCACCCGTCTCTTCCGCCAACGTCTCATATTCCCAACGCGTTGAAGGACTGATACGACCAAGCGGCAAAGTAAAAACCGGTGCTTTTATTTTTTTGTAGTAAATGCGATCATCCGATGGCTCATCACCAATTAAAATATAGGCACTGGGTACATCTGCATTTTGTTCTGCGCGCTTAAAGGCAGCGCCTATTGTTTCCTGGCTACCAGTAAACGGCGCGCCATCTATTAATGCATCTAACATAGCCGACATTGACCCGGTGTAGGTGTCACCGCGACCATCGGAAAACCAGGTGACTGCATCGAGGTCTTTACCCGAACGTAGTGCGATAACACGCAACACTGGTATTAGAAATGTCGCGGCGCCGTGCATGGAACCGGTGCCATCGATCACCATATGGATTGTGGTGCCGGGTATATCACGCAAGCCGTCGACAAACAGCTCAAAATCTTTGCGGCCTTGGCCTTCAGCAAGCCCGGCGCCTTCTAATACAAGCTCGACTTGTGCGCCGGTGCCAAGACCATTCATCTCGCTAATGTCGCGCTGAAACACTTTCAGACGTTTTTGGGTGCGCTCTAACTCTTGTTGTGCGGCGGCCAGTTCTTTTTTGAGGCGCGGCACTTCATGCGTGTCTTGAATGCGGTAGGTGATTAGGATAATAACGAAGAGAAAAATAAACGCTGCTAACATCAACAGCGAAAGATCAGAAAAACTTTCATACATGGTGCCACCCTTGCGGCGACGTGTACGGACACCCATGATCTCGCTACCTGCKAGCMCGCCCTGGCGCGCGTCTGAACAAATGACGCCAGCGTATCCGCCACGGATTATTAAGGGTGTTAAGCATTTCGATTTCCTCTTTTAGCAGGTAGCAGTAATAATCCTGCATCTTGACGGCTTGATGGAGTGTGTCTGTTGTTTCTTCTTCGTCAGCAGGTTGTCTTAGTAACTGTACTTCGAATCGAAATTGCGCCAGGGAATTAGCCGAACCTGCAAAGGCCTGATCTAAGTCTACAACATTTTTTCTCAGGCGCTCTAGCTCAGCTTCCAGGGCATGGATATCACGATCTGATGAGGGCTTGAGATCAGCACCGAAATGAACAATACACAGGCGCATAATTATGTCGTGCAAACCATCAATGCTGTGTTCGCTAATCAAGGCGAAGACACGTAAAATAACTCCGCCGAGTGCYGCGCCTAACAAGGTGGTATAAAATGCCGTACCCATGCCGGCCATGGAATCACGCAGGCTGGCAATCAACAATTCCTGATTATTGCCTAGCGCTTCTAGCGAGCCAGTAAGGCCCGTTAGCGTTAAGGTGAGGCCAACAACAGTTCCGATTAGACCAAGAGTAATAAGAAGATTACCGAGCACTTCTATGAAGTGATTAACGCGGCGATAGCTACCAATCTCGACATTTAGCAATTGCTCGGCATCGGGGTTAGCATTAACCGAGAGGGCGTACTTTAAGTTATGCAGATAACGGCCAAGCATACGTCGTAGCGATTTGGTCTCAAGACCTTCCAGGCCACCTTGGTCAACTCTATCTTCGACATCGTAGGCCTGCGCCCATTCAAAGGTTAGTGCTAGCACTAGCAAGAGACTTAGAATAACGCCGAAGATAAAGACGCCCACAATCAACCAGGTGATGCGGCTATTGTCTTCCTGCATAAACTCGACAACGTCGGTGCCTTGATAGAGCTGCGCGTAACCCACTATGGTGACGGTCATCCATATGACCCAGAACAGCAAGGCTTTGAGCGCGCGTTGACTCACGTAACTCTCTTTCGTCGTCTATTTAGTATTGAGTACGTATTGATATTTAATCACTCATTCTCTATGCGACCAAAAATCTAGCCAGCAATTCCCTTTGCTTTTAGAAACTGCTTGGCCTCGTGGCCTAATAAGGCCATCTCTAACTCTTTTTCCCAATCATAGCCGTCGACGATTTCTTCATCATCGTCAACAGTAATGTCAAAATAGTCAGTTGAGGCATAGATTCGCGTATGCCGCGTCTCTTCCATAGACGGTGTTAAGTCAGGCCAAATTTCATGAAATAAATTAGTGGGTCGTGTAATAGACCATTCTTCAATCAATTTGTAATTGGCAGGCAAGTCGTTAAACGCCTCGGGCACTCCTGTTTGAGACAGGCCTTCATGGACGTGATCTGAATACATATAGACRATAAGCTTGGGCTGGCTAGCTAACATCGTTGGCGTCAAGTTAACACYGGAGGGCATCCAAATACTTAAGGCAACATCAACCTGTTCAACATCGYCATCAATCAATGTAAACACTTCTGAATCATAGAAATCTTCAAGCTGATTCGGTTTGTAATGCTTRCCCCKAACGCCTTCGAYCTTCACGCCTTCACGACCTAGCAAACTCGCGACAAAACCATTACCACATTCAAACTCGACGGTACGTGTATTATCACCGATCTTTTTTATAAAGGCGGCGATGCGCCTTAGCTCGCTACGCAATGGATAAAACGGCGCAACAGTGTGGCGATGTGTTTCGGGATTACGATCAGGATTACTAAAAACCAAAGCATGCAATGGTAGATCTTTAATACGCTCAGAAAAACCGGCTTCTTGCTGCCATGCCGGATGTTGCTTTTCCTGAAAAGAGATAATACGATTTAGCATACCGTCGGAAAACGGCCCCATCTCTTTCAGTCGTTCAAAATCCACTAGCTGCCCGCCTTCTTCAAAGCATCTGCCTGATGATAGGGCTGACTCAGTTCGTGCACGGATTCGATAAAGGCTTTAACGTTATCGGGATCAATTGCAGGATGAATACCATGACCAAGATTAAATACATGCCCAGGGCCATTGCCATAGCTTTCTAACACGGTGGCAACTTCTGCACGAATTCGGTCAGGTGAGCTATATAAAACACAGGGATCCATATTGCCTTGTAGTGCTACACGATCTTGTACACGTTCGCGTGCTTCAGAAAGATCCATAGTCCAATCGACACCAATGGCGTCACAACCGGTGTCGGCAATTTTTCCTAACCAGTTACCACCACCTTTAGTAAACAATATCACCGGCACTTTGCGGCCATCATGTTCACGAATTAAACCATCAACGATGCGTTGCATATAACGCAAAGAAAATTCCTGATAATCGCGCGGGGTTAAGGCACCACCCCAGGTGTCAAACACTTGCACAGCTTGCGCACCGGCTTTGATTTGCGCGTTAAGGTATAGAGTAACGGAGTCGGCCAGTATTTCTAAAATCTTGTGTAACAAGTCAGGCCGTTCAAACATCATGCCTTTAATGTGCGCATACTCTTTACTCGACCCGCCTTCGACCATATATGTCGCCAGCGTCCATGGGCTACCGGAGAATCCAATTAACGGTACTTTACCGTCCAGCTCKCGACGAATTAAACGCACAGCATCGACAACGTAACGCAAGCCATCTTCCGGGTCAGGTACGCCCAGCTTGGCTATATCCGCCTCGGTGCGAATAGGCCGTTCAAACTTGGGGCCTTCACCTTCGACAAAATACAAACCCAAACCCATGGCGTCGGGGATAGTTAAAATATCTGAAAATAGAATTGCGGCATCGAGCGGATAACGGCGCAAGGGCTGCAAGGTTACTTCACATGCCAACTCTGGGTTGGTGCATAAATTCATGAAACTACCTGCTTGCGCACGCGTAGCACGGTATTCAGATAAATAACGGCCAGCTTGACGCATCATCCATACCGGTGTTGCATCTACAGGTTGACGCAATAGCGCACGTATAAATCGATCGTTCTTTAATTCACTCACATCTGCCCCCAGGCATTTGCCTTTAGATATTTGCTCTTTAGGCTAAGGCACTAATTCAACTTAGACACCTAAATATTCTATAATTCCGTCAGCCGCTTCACGGCCTTCAAAGACTGCGGTAACAACCAAATCAGCACCGCGCACCATGTCACCACCAGCAAACACTTTTTCATGTGTGGTTTGATAAGCATGTTTCGCTTTGCTCACCGCAACACGGCCACGCTCATCGGTATCGATACCTAAGGTATCAAACCAATCGGGTGGATCGGGACGAAAACCAAAAGCGATAATAAYGCGATCGGCAGGCAGAATTTCTTCACTACCCGCTACCGGCGTAGGCGCACGACGACCACGAACATCGGGCTCACCTAATTCAGTGGTAACAACTTTAATACCGGTTACACGACCATTGTCACCAACCACTTCTATCGGCTGTCGATTCCATAAAAACTGAACGCCCTCTTCCTTTGCATTGGCGACCTCACGTTTTGAGCCAGGCATATTTTCTTCATCACGGCGATAAGCACAGAACACATTTTTCGCACCCTGACGAATCGCGGTACGGTTACAATCCATCGCCGTATCACCACCACCAAGAATGACAACGTTCTCACCCTTGGCGTCGATAAACTGATCTGCACTGGCTAATGTACCTTCCTGATTACGTACATTTGAAATCAAATACGGCAAGGCTTCGGTAACACCTTCAAGCTCTTCTCCAGGGAAACCACCCTTAAGTGCGTTATACGTACCCATACCGAGAAAKACTGCATCRTACTCGGCAAGTAAATCATCAAAGGCAACGTCCACYCCRATTTCTATATTAAGACGGAACTCAACCCCCATCTCTTCGAGCAAGCGACGGCGCGTCCTAACCACTTCTTTTTCAAGCTTGAATGGTGGAATACCAAACATCAACAGGCCACCAATCTCTTCGTAACGATCAAAGACAATAGCTTGAACACCATTACGCGTGAGCACATCGGCGCAGCCCAGCCCCGCTGGACCAGCTCCGACAATAGCAACGCGTTTACCGGTGGCGATAATCCCGGACATATCAGGTCGCCAACCTTGTTTAAGTGCTTCATCGGTGATGTATTTTTCAACAGAGCCAATCGTTACAGCGCCAAAACCATCATTTAAGGTGCAYGCGCCTTCACACAAGCGATCTTGTGGGCAAACACGCCCGCAGATTTCAGGCAAGGAATTTGTGCGATGCGACATTTCAGCTGCTTCGAATAAATTTCCTTCGGCCACTAACTTTAGCCAGTTAGGGATAAAGTTATGAACCGGGCACTTCCACTCACAATAAGGATTACCACAAGCAAGACAACGTTCCGATTGCTGTGCAGCATTGTTCTTGTCAAACTGACCATAAATTTCTTTAAATTCGTGGATACGAATCTCTACACTGCTTTTTTTTGGGTCTTGCCGCGGCAAATCCAAAAATTTAAATACATCACTCATTATTTCAGTAACTCACAGAGGATAACTAGGCCGCATCACGCAGCGAACGCAACAAGGTATCAAGGTTGGATGCCTTGGGTTTAATCAACCAAAAGCGCCCTACCATCGCGGCGAAGTTATCAAGAATTTTTTGCCCGTGCTGACTATGTGTTTCGTCGACAAACTCACGGATCTTGCCAAGTAAATACTGATGGTAAGACTCCATGCTTTCTGCAGTAATACGATGAATATCAATCAGCTCATGGTTGTAACGATCAACAAAGGTATTGTTTTGATCTAGCACATACGCAAAACCACCGGTCATACCCGCACCGAAATTCAACCCGGTTTCCCCCAATACGACGACAACACCACCCGTCATATATTCGCAACCGTGATCACCAACGCCTTCGATAACCGCATGCGCACCTGAGTTACGCACAGCAAAACGCTCGCCAGCCAATCCCGAGGCATAAAGACGACCACCGGTTGCACCGTAAAGACAGGTGTTACCCATGATCGTGGTTTCATTACTGGCAAAGCTGCTTTCTTTTGGCGGCCTGACCACAATTTTACCGCCGGCCATGCCTTTGCCGACATAGTCATTAGCATCGCCATCAAGGATAAGGTGCAAGCCACCGGCATTCCAAACACCAAAACTTTGCCCTGCTGAACCACTAAAGTTAAGGCTGATTGGCATACCGGACATACCCAGGTTGCCATGACGCAGGGCAATCTCACCGGATACACGCGCACCAATTGAGCGATGGCGATTGCAAATCTTATAGCTGTATTCGCCGCCGCTGGAATTTTCTATCGCCGACAACACATCCGCCACCATTTGCTCAGCAAACTCTGCTTTATCAAATGGCTCATTATGTGGGTGCTGACAAAACTGTGGCCTGTCTTTACTGACACCGCCATCAGAAATAAGCGGCGTAAGATCAAGCCGCGACTGACGTTCAGTCTGCCCTTCCAATACGCTGAGCAAATCGACACGACCGATCAGATCCTCGAGTTTGCTAACACCAAGCTTGGCCATCCATTCGCGCGTTTCAGTCGCGACGAAACGGAAATAGTGCATGACCATTTCCGGCATACCGATAAAATGTTTCTCGCGCAGCACTTCATTCTGAGTTGCAACACCTGTCGCGCAGTTATTCAAATGACAGATCCGCAGATACTTACAGCCCAGGGCCACCATTGGCCCGCTACCAAAACCAAAACTTTCAGCTCCTAGAATCGCAGCTTTAATCACATCAAGGCCGGTTTTCAAACCACCGTCTGTTTGCAAACGCACGCGTCCGCGTAGATTGTTCGCGCGTAGCGTTTGGTGAGTTTCGGTCAGCCCCAACTCCCATGGAGAGCCCGCGTATTTAACTGAAGTTAGCGGACTGGCGCCAGTACCGCCATCATGGCCGGCAATGGTAATCAAATCAGCGTAGGCCTTGGCCACACCGGCGGCAATGGTGCCAACGCCGGCTTCGGAAACCAACTTAACGGAAACCAGTGCCTTGGGATTCACTTGTTTCAAGTCAAAGATCAGCTGCGCCAAATCTTCTATTGAATAGATGTCATGATGCGGCGGCGGTGATATTAACGATACACCTGGCATAGCATAACGTAAGGTTGCAATCATTTGATTGACCTTGCCACCCGGCAGCTGGCCTCCTTCACCTGGCTTGGCACCTTGCGCGACTTTAATCTGCAGCACTTCGGCATTAACCAGGTAATGCGGTGTTACGCCAAAACGACCTGATGCAATCTGCTTGATTTTAGACATGCGCTCAGTGCCATAGCGATCGACGGCTTCACCACCTTCACCTGAATTGGAGCGACCACCCAATCGATTCATGGCAATCGCCAAGGCCTCGTGTGCGTCTGGCGACAAGGCACCTAACGACATTCCGGCACTATCAAAGCGCGTTAAAATTGCCTCTATCGGCTCCACATCATCGAGCGCGATTCCTTCTTGCGAATCATCAAGCGCCAATAAATCTCGTAGCGCTGTAACCGGACGAGTATTGACTAACTYGGCGTATTCTTTATATTTTTTGTAGCTACCTGTCTGTACCGCCTCTTGTAACGTCGCAATGACATCCGGATTATAGGCATGGTATTCGCCGCCATGGATATATTTAAGCAAGCCACCTTGTTCTGGAAGTTTGCGTGGATTCCAGGCGTTGGCGGCAAGCAAACGTTGATCCGCTTCAAAATCGCTAAAGTCCGCGCCTTCAATACGGCTAGTTGAACCAAAGAAACAAAGGTTAACAATATCGCTGCTCAAACCAACCACTTCGAATAACTGAGCGCCACGATAACTGGCGATGGTAGAAATACCCATCTTCGAGATGATTTTATAAAGGCCTTTATTAATGCCTTTACGATAGCTGGTTTGCAATTCTGCGGCCGAGCGATTTTTGATCTCGCCACTACGCAACATACCAGCCAAAGATTGGTAGGCTAAATAGGGGTAGATAGCTGTCGCACCATAGCCTAATAAAACAGCAAACTGATGCGAATCACGTACGGTACCGGTCTCGATGATGATATTGGCATCACAACGCAGACCCTCTTTGATCAAACGGTGATGCACTGCGCCCGTCGCTAACAAGGCATGAATCAATAACTGATCACGCTCGATATTACGATCGCTTAAGACAACAAAAACGACACCCGACTTTATTGCCGCAACGGCTTCATCACAAACCGCGACAATAGCAGAACGTAAATCCTGATGCTGCGGATCGTAGCTCAAATCGATGATTTTATGGCCATAAGCATCGGCATCTTGCGTTAACAGCAAACGGAATTTGCTGTCGCTCAACACAGGCGAATCGACAACCAAACGATTAGCGTGATCAGCCGTCTCTTCGAACAAGTTGTGTTCACGACCGAAACAGGTTTCAAGCGACATCACTATACTTTCGCGCAAAGGATCAATCGGTGGATTGGTAACCTGCGCAAACTGCTGACGGAAATAATCGTAAAGTGAACGCACTCGGCTCGATAAGACAGCAATAGGCGTATCGTCACCCATTGAACCGATTGCTTCCTGACCCACTTCTGCCAACACTCTTAAAATTTGATCACGTTCTTCAAACGAAATTTGAAATAATTTTTCCTGAATGACTAGCTGCTCTGCGGACACTAAATCAGCAGAACCGGCATCTTCAAGATCGGACACCAAGCGACGCGTATTGTCACTTAACCACTTTCGATAAGGCTGGCGTTTTTTAAGCTCGGCATCGATATCATCAGGCAGCAATAACCTGCCGGTTTCGGTATCGGCGGCAATCATTTGACCCGGCTTCAATCTACCTTTAGCGACAACATCGGCCGGCGCATAGTCGTAAACACCAATTTCTGAAGCCAGCATGATATGGCGGTCTTTAGTAATAACGTAACGTGCTGGGCGCAAGCCGTTACGGTCGGTAACACATGCTGCATAACGGCCATCGGTCATAACTATACCAGCGGGACCATCCCAGGGCTCCATATGCATGGAGTGATACTCGTAAAAAGCACGCAGATCGTCATCCATAGTGTCAACGTTTTGCCACGCAGATGGCACCAACAAACGCATAGCGCGAAAAATATCCATACCACCAGCAAGCAACAATTCGACCATATTATCGAGACTGCTGGAGTCTGAACCAGTGGTTGAAACCAACGGTCGAATCGTTTCGATTTCGGGCATAAGTGGCGTTGAAAATTTATGGCTACGCGCCAAAGACCAGTTACGGTTACCTTTAATAGTGTTGATCTCACCATTATGTGCAATAAAGCGGAACGGCTGAGCCAAACGCCACTGCGGCCAGGTGTTTGTTGAGAAGCGTTGGTGAAACACACACAGCGATGACATCAAGCGCTCATCACCCAAATCGAGATAAAACCTGGACAGATAGGCTGGCATCACCAGGCCTTTATACGATAGCACCTTGCTTGACAGGCTAGGCACATAAAACGTGTCATCACTCTCCGCCAAACCAAGCTCGCTGCGCCGACGCGCAACGTATAAGCTCCGCTCAAACGCATCAACAGCCATGCCAGCAGGGGCATTAACAAATACCTGCTCTATTTGAGGCAGGCTCTTTAATGCTTCTTCACCGCAAGCGCCGGGGTCGGTCGGCACGACACGCCAGCCGGCAACGGTTAAACCCTGGGATTCCAGCTCGGCGGTCAACTTTGTTCTGGCGGCCTCGCGCTGCCCATCATCCTGGCTGAAAAAGACCATACCAAGACCGTATAATGAGGCAAGTTCAGCGCTATTTTCTTTAGCGATAGCCGCAATAAAATCGCGCGGCATCTTCATTAACAGGCCACAGCCATCACCGGTCTTGCCGTCGGCAGCAACCGCACCACGATGCGTCAAACAGGCGAGCGAACTGATTGCCGTGCTAACCAACCAGTGGCTGGCGACATCGTCCATCTGCGCGATTAAACCAAACCCGCAGGCATCTTTTTCAAATTCTGACCGATATAGCCCGTTGTGGACTTGCGATTCGTGACCCAAAGTGTTTCTCCTGCTTACTGCGTTTGAGGCCAAGCAAATGGCATCAACAAAAAATGTTCAGGCAAAAGGGCTGGGATTATAGCTGAGGCAGTGTCAGGCGTTCAATCAAAGCTGACAGATAACAAGGCGAAATAGAGATTTCTTTATTAAATTCAATAAGTTGTATATATTTTATTGATATAGAAAAATACCCATAAACTAGCGCGCAGCACCAATCGCGCTATGAATTCCACCATAAGTACGTACCCAAGGCTTAATCCCGCGCAAGGAAGGCGGTAAAACCACCGCATTAGCCTCAGAGCGCGTAGCATATGTACCATAGGTTACCGCATACCAAGGGTCGCCATCACGTTCGCTGTAAAAATAGGCTGCCGACCCAAGCAAGCCATTTTCCTCAATAAACTTGACCACACCGGGCTCATTATTGGCTGCCGTAAGCTGCAAGGTAAAGTGGTTGGGATCTTGCTGTAACAACCAGGAATCACGCTTTGTTGCCGGGCTTGTAGTTTCAACCGGCGCTGATGCAATAATCGGCGGCGCTTGTTCAACATCAACCGCTGGAATTTCTTCTGCCTCGGCCTCAGCAACGCCTGGTGATAATTGCGGCTCTGGAGCCATCTCTTCCAAGGGCGCAGTTGCCGATGCTGCCAGCTCCACGACTTCAATAGGTGGCACCGATTCTACCTCAACAGCATCGGCCACCACGTCTTCACCCGCGGGCTTCGAGGCCGGAGGCGCAACGGGCGCTGGCAACTCAGTACGCTCAGGTGCTGGCTCTGAATCCAAGGACTTTGTCGAGTTCGGCAATAATTCAACAACTGACGAGTCGAACTCAATTTGTGTCAACGGCTCCGGCTCAATAGCTGTTACTGGCTCAACCATTGCCGGCAATTCAGCAACATCGGGGGCGACCGCATCGTCACCACCTAGCCGCATTACTCCAATGACGGCAAGCGCGACACCTAAGGCAATGGCACCAAATATAAGAAACCGAGAGTAAAATCGTTTAAACACAGCATCTCCTTTAACGTCATCAAACACATCCAGCTTGGGCGGCACTAACGTCGATTTGCTTGTGCCGCTGTCAGTCTGTTTTTTACCTAAAAAATCGCGAATTTCATCAATAATGTGACCAGGATAGCCTTCGGCACGCCGGTAAATACGTTTGATCTGGGTCGAATTAAACAAGTCTTGTTTATCTGAGCCAATCTTCTCAAGATAAGTTTTGATAAATTCAGCTGTATGCAATTCGGACAAAGGCGGAATATCCAGGCGATGAGCGATACGACCTTGCAAGCCCACTAACTCAGGCATTGCCAGCATATCATCGAGCCCTGGGCCGCCAGCAAGCACGAGGTGTACGGGTTTACCGTAGTTATCACCCGCCGCCAGTATCTTGTCAAGCAACTGCATGGACGTTAGATCGAGCTTTTCAGCATCATCAATAACCAGGATGAAAGGCTTGCTCAAACGGCGCAGTCGTGGAATATGGCTCAATAAATTCTGAACACGATCATCATGACTATCACCCCCGCAACCAAAAATATCGGCGAGGCGATTGGATAAACTCATTTCCTGTACTAAGGCAGCACCTTGTAGGGTGTGAATCTGCCAGTCACTACCCATACGCTCAACAAAATTTGCCAGCAAGCTGGTCTTACCACTGCCTTTAGCACTGGATAACAGCAACAAATCGGCATAATGGATCAGATGCAACAGCAGGTTAATGCGTTGCTCGCGCGCTGGGTCAGAGTAATAACCATCGGCAGTAACCGCGTCGGGCTCGCCATCACCCGCATGCTTTTGCAGCGCATCGGAGATCGTCGATAATTCTACTCGGTCAGACTTTAGCTCCATTTTAAACAGGTGCCACTAAGTTAGTTCTCACCAGGGTTAATTCCACTAGGTCAATTCACGGGGATCAAAAATACGCGCGTATTCTTTTATCGCAAAGCGATCAGTCATACCCGCAATATAGTCCGCGACAATTCTTGGCGTACTGTTTTTATGATGCCTGTGATTATCGTCTTCGGCAAGGCCATACGCACTCTCTGGCAATAATTGCGGATCTGCAATAAAAGCCTCATACAAACCACTAATCACTTTAGCAGCCTTATTGGTCATTCGCTTTACGCGGTAATGACAATAAAGTTTGTCACGTAAGAAACGCTTCAACTCAAGATTGAGCGCACCCATCTCTTCGCTAAAGCCTATAAGCGGCGCACCGTACTGACGCACGGCATCAGCACTGTCAACACCGGCGTCTTTCAGCTTTGCCTTGCTCGTTGCAATCAAATCATTGACCTGCGCATTAACCATGCGCCGAATGACTTCATGAATAATGCGCCTCGGTGCTAACGTACCGTATATATCAGTAACCTGGTCGTAGTATGAGGCAAAAATTGGCAGCGTGCGCAGCTGTTCAACACTGATCATGCCCGCACGCAGACCGTCATCAATATCGTGATTGTTATAGGCAATCTCATCCGCAGCATTGGCTAGCTGCGCTTCGAGGCCCGGTTGTTCTCTGTTGATAAACCGTTGACCAAGCGCACCCAAGGCTTTGGCTCGCTCTTTATTGCAGTGCTTAAGCACGCCCTCTCGCGTTTCAAAAGTAAGGTTAAGGCCATCAAAATCGGCATAACGTTGCTCAAGCAGGGTGATGACACGCAAGGACTGGAAATTGTGCTCGAAGCCGCCATGCTCCCGCATGCATGCATTTAAGGCATCTTGGCCGGCATGACCAAATGGCGTATGACCAAGGTCGTGGGCCAGTGCAATCGCCTCGGTGAGGTCTTCATTAAGCTTCAAGGCGCGCGCGATAGACCTCGCTATCTGCGCGACTTCAATAGTGTGGGTAAGGCGCGTACGAAACATATCGCCTTCGTGATTAACAAAGACCTGCGTCTTGTATTCAAGGCGACGAAATGCGCCGCAGTGCACTATGCGATCTCTATCGCGCTGATATTCAGAGCGTTGCGAAGGCAACGCTTCTTTGTATTCACGACCGCGCGATGTATCTGCCTTGGCGGCATAAGGAGCAAGTTGTGTCATCTCGTCCATCGTCGCAGGTCGCGGCCTAAACACCAAGCACTTTAAGCGCCACAGCTTTCGTTAAGAAATTGCTCAAAAATAGCCGCATCAAAGTCGGCCGTTGTAACCGCATCACCCAAGGCCTTCAGTAGTACAAATCTGACCTTACCATCCTCCACTTTTTTATCTACTGCCATCAAATCCATGAACTGTGCAGCTGACATTGTTGCCGGAGGCTTTACCGGTAGTTTTGCACGCGCGATTAAACCAATGATTCGTTGCATATCGTTTGCTGGCAACCAACCCAAGCGATAAGATAATTCGGCCGCCATAGACATACCTGCCGCAACGGCCTCACCATGCAGCCACACTCCATAACCACAGGCCGTCTCAATCGCGTGACCAAAGGTATGGCCAAGATTAAGCAACGCACGCATACCACGCTCATGCTCATCCTGCTCTACAATTTCAGCTTTATTACGACACGAGCGCTCAATAGCATAGCCAAGTACTTCACTATTACGCGCAAGCAGGGCATCCATATTTTGTTCCAGCCACTCAAAAAACGCTACGTCACGAATAACGCCGTATTTGATCACTTCAGCCAAGCCTGCACTTAACTCGCGCGCTGGCAAGGTATCCAGGGTTGAGATATCAGCCAACACGCAGCGCGGCTGATAAAAGGCGCCGATCATGTTCTTGCCAAGCGGATGATTAACGGCAGTTTTGCCCCCTACCGATGAATCAACCTGTGCTAACAAGGTAGTAGGTATCTGAATAAAATTCACGCCCCGCTGGTAACACGACGCGGCAAAACCTGCCATATCACCGATCACGCCACCACCCAAAGCAATCATCGTCAACTGTCGGTTGAGCTTATTATTAAGCGCGGCATCAAATATCTCGTTCAAGGTATCCAACGATTTATATTGCTCACCGTCTTTAAGCACAACGGTATAACAGTCATAAGCGCTCAGGGTACTTAGCAAAGTATCCAGATACAGTGGCGCTACGGTGTCATTGCTAACAATCAACACTTGCTTGCTAACGATATGAGGCTGTAACAGTGCGACTTGAGTTAACAAGTGCTGGCCGATATGAATGGGGTAGCTGCGATTACCAAGATCAACGGTCAAAGTTTTCATAAATCTAAATAACAATGAGACAAAGTTCGATTATACGCGGCATAAAGCAAGACTGGCCAGATAGATTAATAGTCGCCAGATGTTGTGAGTGTAGTGTTTCATACTAAATGCGGATATAGACGCAAGCAGCAAAGCGTGTACTCGCAGGAATAGCCGTACTATCTCAAGAGGGCACAACACCGCAGTTGCCTTGCTGCTTACACCCGAAGGGAAGCCATTCAATACCTGCTCAGTATGAAACACTACACTAGTGCTTGTATTTGCTGCAGTATTTGTTTGACTGCGTGGCTCACCGTGCAATCGTCGGTTTCAATGACTATATCAGCAATCTCTCGGTACAGCGGGTCGCGCGCTTCTTGTAACGATTGCAAGACGGCACGCGAATCGCCCTGGTTAAGCAATGGGCGACTTTTATCATTTGCAGTGCGCTTGAATAAGCGATCAATTGATGCGGAAATGTAGACAACAATACCGCGCGAAGCCAAAGCTCGGCGATTATCGCTGTCAAGCACGCTACCACC
Organism: Gammaproteobacteria bacterium; assembly: GCA_002400775.1. Taxonomy (GTDB): domain Bacteria; phylum Pseudomonadota; class Gammaproteobacteria. The sequence goes on along the minus strand of NVRF01000019.1, from coordinate 16,238 downwards.
TCCGGTCGCGAGCACTATACCGCCTTGCTGCGTTAGCTCATCGATAACCACCTTCTCACGTTTGCGAAAACCGGACTCACCCTCAATATCAAATATCCAGGATATCTCGGCACCGGTACGCGCAACAATCTCGGCGTCGCTATCAATAAATTCAAGATCGCAGGCGCGCGCTAGCTGGCGGCCAATCGTCGTCTTACCCGAGCCCATCAGCCCGACCAGAAAGATATTTTGTTGAGAGGAATTTTGCGGCATATAAAAAACGATTAGTCAGAGCCGAAAATTATACTGAAGTAAACAGCGTGCCGCAGGAAACGGCACGCTGTGTCAGAAAATATTAAACGGGTAAATACTCCCCCTATAGGGTGCCCAGACCATCTTTAAGAATTTTAGGCGTAATAAAGATCAACAACTCTTCTTTATTATTGACTCTTGACTCACGCCGGAACAAGCGACCTAACACGGGAATATCACCAAAGAACGGGACTTTATCAACACCATTATTCGATGCCTCCTGGTAGATACCGCCAAGAACAATCGTTTCACCATTCTCGACTAACACCTGTGTTTGTACTTCACGGGTATCGATACTCGGCACACCGAAGAACACCTGGCCAACACTGTCGTTTTTAACGTTCAGGTCCATAATCACGCGATCATCCGGCGTAATCTGAGGGGTAACCCTTAAACTCAACACCGCCTTTTTAAACTGGATGGCCGTCGCACCGCTGGAAGTCGCTTCCTGGAACGGGATTTCCACACCCTGTTCGATCAAAGCTTCTTTTTGGTTAGCCGTTATAACCTTGGGGGTGGAGATAACTTCACCGCGACTTTCAACCTGCATCGCCGTCAACTCAAGATCAATTAAGGTACCCAGAGGCAATCTTGTAAAGCTTAATCCAATAGAACCAAAGGAGTTGGCAACACCCAGGTTTGAGTTCAAGGTATCACCAATGACAATGCCGCCGGTGTCATTGTCTGGGCTAAGGGTATCGAAAGCATTACTCCCACCACCACCGGTGATGAGTCCACCACCATTACCCGAATTAATACTACCACCAACATTTGCCGTGACACCAAATCTGGCCCCCAGGTCCTTACTGAAATCATCATTAGCAATAACAATACGTGATTCAATCAATACTTGGCGGATTGGAATATCCAGGCTTAACAGTATTTTGCGTATGTCCTCTAACTTATCTGCCGTATCACTAACCAGCATCGTATTGGTACGCTCATCCGTAGTGACCGCGCCGCGATCAGACAGTAATGACGAACCCTCACCTTGTAATAAGGTAGCAATATCTGCGGCCTTGGCATAATTTACCTGAATCAACTCGGAGCGAAGCGGTGCTAATTCAGCAATTTGCTTCTTCGATTCAAGCTCTTGTTGTTCGCGCGCCAAAATTTCATCGGCAGGACCTACTAAAATAACGTTACCAGACTTACGTTTATCCAGTCCCTTTGTCTTTAAGATAATATCCAGAGCCTGATCCCAAGGCACGTTACGCAAACGTAAGGTAATGCTACCGTCGACGGTATCACTGGCTACCATGTTGAAATCAGTGAAGTCGGCAATCAACTGCAATACGGCGCGAACAGGCACATCCTGGAAGTTCAAGGAGAGACGTTTACCGGTATAGCCAAAGCGTTTCTTTTGTAACTCTTCTTTCTTGGCCTGCGAGGAGACAGCAATGACTTGCACCGAAAACACTTTGTCTGACTGATAGGCTAAATGCTCGTAGTATCCCTTGGCATCGATCACCATGCGTACATTGTTGCCGGTAGAGGTGGTATCAATAGTCTGCACCGGTGTCGCAAAATCAATGACATCGAAGCGCTGCGCCAAGCGTTGAGGCAAAGTAACACCGATAAAATCAACAATAATCTTACCACCCTCTTCACGCACATCAAACGTCACGGCCGGGTCAGACACTTCAACTACTACAATACCTTCGCCAGCAGCACCGCGGCGAAAATCAACATTAGTGACCTCAGCCACCACCGAAGCTTTGCGCGACCCGGACGTCGCAATTAAGGCATTGCTATCACCTCGGCCACCCAGGGTAATAACCACTTCGCTATCCTGCACGTCGAGGTCATAAGCAACCATCTCGGCCAGATTTATTACCACTCGAGTTCTGCCACCGGCTTCAACCGTGGTGGCGCTCTGAGCAACGCCTATATTGATCGGTAAAGATTTCGTTTTCAGGTCGCTCGACGTATCGACCAAATCAATCGCAATGCGCGCGGGATTGTCGATAGTAAAGCTTAAGGGCTGGGGCATGGCACTGTCTGTCTTCAGCCTGATTTGCACCCGATCACCCGAAAGGGAAGAAAAAGAAATATCCTCCAGCACGCGATCAGCTGCAGCAGCGCTGCCTGCAACCACCAATGCCATCATTGATACAAGAATAACTGCATAGCGTTTAAGACCACTTTCTATTCCGCGCATAACCCTAGCCTGTTTTATTATATTCATTACCTACCCCTCAAGGGATCACGGAGCCTCGGCAAGAGCAAGACTGGCTTCACGCACCTGCCAATCACCCAAACCATCGACGACCAATTCTCGTAAACTTAACTGGCCTTCTTGTACCTCGACAACCTTGCCGAAGTTTTGACCGATATAGTTCCCTGCTTTTACACGATGGACGATATTGTCAGGGTCACTGACAATAGCCCACAACTCGTTATCTAAATCTAACGTTCCCAGCATATTTAACGAATCAAGCGGATATTGTTCCAACAATTCCTTACGTCGATCAAAATCCGGGCTAATACCACGTGGCCGGGAAGACTGCTGAACAATACCCTCTGCCGTTATAATCTGCTCAGGCGCGCGCTCGGTCACCCAGGCTGCAAAAGGATCTTTTTCCAACGCGGCCTCGTAAGCAAACGTTTCAAACGGCCTAAACTCAGGCAATGGCTCAACACGTCCTTTTTGCTGAGCTTTAACCTGCGCAACATAAACATCAAGATCGCTGGTATCACCACCACCACAGCCAGTGACCAGCCCCGCAGCCACAAGCACTAGCGCTCTACAGCCAGTTGAAAAATGTGACGAAAGCATTCTGGTCATCATTCTTCCTCACCTTCATCATCAATATAGCGATACGTTTTTGCAGTCACTTCCATAGAAAGGTTTGTTGATTTTTTATCCGAACTACCACCTTTTATGGAAAAATTATCCAGCGTAACAATACGTGGTAGTGCTGCCACATCACTGACAAATTGTCCAAATTGATGATAGGAACCCGTTACACGAATTTTAATTGGAAGCTCTTCGTAAAACTCAATCGGCACTTCACTGGCTGGCTTGAATAATTCAAAGTTTAGTCCATTGGCAATACCTGCTTGTGAGATATCGACTAATAGCTCTGCCACTTCAGTCTTACTCGGAAGCTGGCGTAACATCGCGCCAAAGGACTGCTCCATTTCAACTTTTTGCGCACGATAGGCGTCGAGATTGGCTGCCTTATTTTGTCGGAACTCAAACGTTTGTTTCAACTCTGGTTCCTGTGCTTTCGCGCGCTCCAGTTCCGCCAGTTGGTGTTGCGTATCAAACCAGTAGCCTGCGCCCAACACGGCTGCACACACAGCAACCACCGCAATAACCTTGGCCACAGTGGGCCAACTTGAAACATCACTGAAATCAAGATTGGCTAAATCCGAGAAGTTCGTCGCCATCAGCCATCCTCCCCATCAATTTTTATAAGCTGAACCTGTGACGCACGCAAACGGAAACTACGGCTACTTTCCTTATTGCCAGACGTATTTTCAATCACATCAAGCTTGGGCGCCTGCAACCATGCCGAGCTGTCGACATTACGCATTAATGACGATACGCGCGAATTAGACTGCGCAAACCCCTGCATGAGAATTTGGTCTCCAGACTGCTCAATACTGCTTAAATAAGCGCCATCAGGCAACAAACGCGGCACATCGTCAAACAAGCGCACTATTTGCGGACGGCGACTCTGCAACTCTTGAATAACGTTCATACGCGCCAGCAACTTCTCTTTCTCAGTTTCAAGATCTTTTATTTCGGCAATTTCTTTATCAACAATGGCAATTTGTTCCTGCAAGATGCCATTTCGGGAATCTTGTGCATTGATTTGGCCCAACATATTGATATGAACCAAAGCAATCACACCGGCCATCAAAACTACAGCTCCAATCATCGTCGACATAAATTGGCGGCGCTGCTCTGCCTTTTGCATTTCACGCCAGGGCAAGAGATTAATACGTGTCATTAATCAAACCTCCGCATTGCCAAACCACAAGCCACCATCAATGCAGGTGCATCGCTGCTTATCGCGTGTGGTTTGATCCGTGATGCCAAAGCCATATTGGCAAAAGGATTCGCTGTTGAAGTGCTAATACCTAACTTTGACTCAATCAATTCATCAACACCTGGAATCGAAGCACAACCACCGACCAACAATAAATGATCAACACTATTATATTGGCTTGATGAAAAGAAAAACTGTAAAGCCCGGCTCACCTGCTGCACCATGGCATCCTTGAATGGCTCAAGCACCTCAGGCACGTAGTTATCAGGCAGGCCACCCTGCTTTTTAGCAAGACCCGCTTCTTCATAAGATAAACCATAACGACGCTGAATCTCTTCGGTCAGCTGCTTGCCACCAAATACATGTTCACGGGTATAAATCATACGGTGGTCATGCACTACATTAAGCGTGGTCATCATTGACCCAACATCGACCATAGCAATGGTCTTGCCCTGCGCATTATTAGGTAGCTGATGAGCAACCAGGCTCATGGCCGTCTCCATTGCATAGGCTTCGACATCAATGATTTTGGCATTGAGACCAGCGACTTCAATTGCGGAAACCCGCACATCAACATTTTCTCTGCGTGAAGCGGTCAATAACACATCCACCGTATCATCCCGGCGTGGCTCACTGATCACCTCAAAATCAAGATTGACCTCCTCACGTGGATAGGGAATATGCTGCTCAGCCTCAAGCTCAATCTGACCCGCCATTTCCTCATCAGACAATCCCGCCGACATGGTAATGACCTTTGTAATCACCGCAGAACCAGCAACAGCCACTGCCACATTCCTGGTTTTAGTACCCGCTCGCTTTACCACAAGACTAATAGCATTACCAACGGCTTCAACATCAACGATGTTTTTTTCAGCAACGGCCTCCTGCGGTAATGGCACTACAGCATAGGACTCGACTCGATAGCGCGACCCAACTTGAGATAATTCAAGCAACTTAATCGCCGTTGAGCTAATATCCAGCCCGAGCAAAGAATTCGAATTTCGTTTAAAAATAGGCAATGTCGCCCCTCATCCCTTATTATATAGTGTAAACCAAATAGTTCAGCCCGACTCACGCGCAACTATAGTGGAACATGAGTGTCAGGTAAAACAATATTCCCCATATAGTATCGGAAAATTTATACTACTCTGTAGTTTTACTCTATGAAGTAGATCACAGTTAAGCTCTATCCCAAAATATGCCGCGCAAATTTCTTAAATTCAGCTTTTATATCGTGCTACTTACATTTGTAGGCACAGTGCTGTTGTCGGCCGCAATTTACCAATATTTAATGCCTCAATTGCCCGACACAGAAACCTTGCGCAGCATCGAGCTGCAAGTACCTATGCGGGTTTACTCTTCCGAAGGGTCATTAATCGCTGAATACGGTGCGACCAAGCGTACGCCGGTGCAATACGATGAAATACCAACTGCAATGAGAAACGCCTTTGTAGCCATAGAAGATGATGAATTCTTCAATCACAATGGCGTTGATATCAAAGCATTGCTGCGTGCAGCTGTTGGGCTTATTCGCACGGGGGAAAAGCGTCAAGGTGGAAGCACTATCACCATGCAGTTAGCTCGCAACTTCTTTCTTAGCAATGAGAAATCCTATCTACGCAAGCTCAATGAAATTTTGCTAGCCCTGAAAATTGAAAGGGAACTAAGCAAAGAAGAAATTCTCACACTCTACCTTAATAAAATCTTTCTTGGTCATCGCGCCTATGGCATCGCCGCCGCTGCACAAGTCTATTACGGCGCCAAGCTCAATGAACTCAATCTTGCACAAATGGCAATGATTGCCGGGCTACCAAAAGCACCCTCGACCACAAACCCGATTACCAACCCCCAACGCGCGCTCGAACGACGCAACCTTGTACTAGATCGCATGCTTGTACTCGGCTTAATATCTGAAGCAGAACATGCACAAGCCAGAAATACTGAAACAAACGCCACGACACACAAAACAAGAATAGAGCTTAGCGCTAACTATGTCGCTGAAATGGTACGCCAGGAATTGTACGAAAAATTTGGCGACGAGCTCTACAAAAAAGGCTATAAAGTCTACACCACCATCGATTCTACTCTACAACGCGCGGCACAAAATGCGTTACGCCAAAGCTTAATAGACTACGACAAACGCCATGGCTACCGCGGCCCGGAAGATACATTGAGTGCCAGGCAATTAGATCAACAACCTGATCTACCTATTATTGGTGGCCTGATGCCAGCAGTAGTAACCGCTATAGAAAAGAAAAAAATAACGGCACGCCTGAACGATAATACGTCAGTAGATATCGAGTGGGCAGGAATTGAATGGGCCAGACCTTATATCGACGAACGTCAGCGCGGCCCTAAATTAAAAGCCGTTAGCGATATCATAAAAGTCGGTGACGTTATTCGCGTGGCATACCATAAAGAAGATGGCTGGTCTCTTGCCCAAATACCCAATGTTGAAGGCGCTATAATTGCGCCAGAACCTAATAGTGGCGCCATTTTTACCTTAGTTGGTGGCTTCGATTTCAACCATAGCAAATTCAATCGCGTAACCCAGGCCGAACGCCAACCCGGCTCCAGCTTTAAGCCCTTTATTTATTCTGCGGCACTGGAAAAAGGCTTTACCCCGGCGTCACTGATTAACGATGCACCCGTGGTTTTTGACGATGCCGGACTCGAAAATGCCTGGCGACCTGAAAACTATAACAGTAAATTTTATGGTCCTACACGTTTGCGCGTCGCACTGCGTAATTCACGCAACCTGGTTTCTATACGCTTACTGCGTAGCATAGGCATCAACCATGCCATTGAACATGCCAGTCGATTTGGTTTTAATAAAGACAAACTACCACGCGACCTTTCTCTGTCTCTCGGCAGCCTGTCTCTAACACCACTAGAGCTCGCCACTGGGTATATGGTGTTAGCCAACGGCGGCTTTGCCACAAAACCGTATTTAATCGAACGTATTGAAAATATGAGCGGTGAAATTATTTTTCAGGCACAACCTGCCATAGCTTGCCACGAATGCAATGAAATCACCGTCAACACCGATGAAGAAAATGCTCTATTAGAAATTCTAAACCTGGCACCTCGTGTAGTTAATCAGCAAAACATCTACATAATGAACCAACTCTTACGCGACGTGATACAACGCGGCACTGCCACCCGCGCTCGCTCACTCAACCGTGCAGACATAGCAGGAAAAACCGGAACAACCAATGATCAGCGCGATACATGGTTTGCTGGTTTCAATCAAGATATCGTTGCTATTAGCTGGGTCGGTTTTGATGACTCAAGCCCACTAGGGCCAAGAGAAACAGGCGCTACACTCGCGCTACCAATGTGGGTGAAGTTTATGGAACAAGCATTACCGCGTTTCCCAGAGAAACCTTTACCAAGACCAGACGGTATAGTTAGCATTCGCATCGACAGCGAAAGTGGTTTGGCAGTTGGGCCCGGACATAGGGGCGCCATCTTCGAGACTTTCCGCGCTGAACATGTGCCGAAAAAGCAGTACGAGAGCCAGGAAACCCCGCTGTTTAATGGAACCAGCCCTGGCAGCAATGGCAATGGTAAATCAGACAGCGGGATCCCAGATCAATTATTCTAAATCCAGACTGAACTAACGCTTGGACATCGGCAGATAATCGCGCGGCATTGCGCCTTCATATACCTGGCGTGGCCGGCCAATGCGTTGATCCGGCTCGGTGATCATTTCCAACCATTGCGCCACCCAACCTGGCGCACGCGCGACAGAAAACATGACTGTAAACATATTGGCTGGGATACCTAATACACGATAGATAATACCGGAATAAAAATCAACATTGGGATACAGCTTGCGCGAAACGAAGTAATCATCATTTAAAGCGACCTCTTCCAGTTTCAGCGCCAACTCAAACATCGGGTCATTCGGATCGCCCAATTTATTCAACACTTCGTAACACATTTCACGAATTATTTTCGCGCGCGGATCGTAGTTCTTGTAAACACGGTGACCGAAACCCATCAAGCGAAATGGGTCATTTTTATCTTTAGCCTTTTCCAAATACCTGGCAATATTTTTAACGTCACCGATCTCTTCAAGCATCGTTAACACGGCCTCGTTAGCACCCCCGTGCGCCGGCCCCCACAGGGCGCTGATTCCTGTCGCCATACAGGCAAACGGATTAGTCCCTGTGCTGCCCGATAGGCGCACGGTCGAGGTACTTACATTTTGCTCATGATCAAGATGCAGCATAAAAATGAGATCCAGTGCTTTGGCGGCAATAGGATCAACTTCGTAGTCTGCTGATGGCACAGAAAACATCATGTACAATAAATTTTCGCAATATCCCAGCGAATTTTTCGGGTAGACGAACGGTTCGCCTATCGAGTATTTGTAACTTGCTGCAGCAATCGTCGGAATTTTTGCAACGATGCGATGTGCCGCAATTTCGCGCTGCACTGGATCATAAATATCAGCAGCATCAGGATAAAATGATGATAAAGATCCCACTACCCCCATCAAACTTGCCATCGGGTGTGCATCATGATGAAAACCGTGATAAAAACTCCTCAGGCTTTCATTGATCATTGTATGTTTGTTTATGGAACCGGAAAACCCTGATAATTGTTGTTCGTTAGGCAAGTCACCGTATAACAATAAATAGACGACTTCCATATAGCTACTATGCTCAGCAAGCTGCTCAATGGGATAGCCACGATACAGTAATACACCTTCCTTACCATCGACATAGGTGATGCTACTGCGGCAACTTGCAGTCGACATAAAGCCTGGGTCATAAGTAAGATAACCAAACTCTCGATACAAAGACGTAATATCAACGGCAGCAGGACCAATCGTGCCGCGACGTAACGGTAGCTCCAGCTCTTTGCCTGTGGAGTTGTCGATAATTGTTACAGTATCCTTCACCATTTTTAACCCCCTTAATACCTTTAACTGCTTTTATCCAGCGTTTTAAGATCTTCACGTAAACGTGATAATGATGCGTTAAGCGCATCCACTTCGGCCGGTTCTAAATCTAATTCCACGACGCTCTCTAACCCCTTCGCACCAAGCACAACCGGCACACCAGCGGCGATATCATGATGACCATACTCGCCGTCCAGCAACGCGACACAGGGCAACAGCCGTTTTCTATCGTAATGTATTGCTTCAACCATCTCGACAATGGCCGCGCCGGGTGCATCATAGGCGCTGCTTGTTTGTTTTAATGCCAGAATCTCTGCGCCGCCTTCTCGCGTACGCTTAACGATTTTCTCTATTGTCTCATCATCAAGAAAATGTGAAATCGGTATTCCGCTAATGCAAGTATAACGCGTCATCGGCACCATAGAATCACCATGGCCACCTAGCACCATGGTGCTAATGTCTTGCACTGAATAACCTGTTTCGAGTGCCACAAAACTTGCCATTCGCGCGGCATCTAATACACCAGCTTGGCCAATTACGCGATGCTTTGGAAAGCCCGTATGTTTCCATAACTGGTAGGTCAGTATATCGACAGGGTTACTCACCACAATCACGATTGCCCCGGCGGCATATTGTCGAACACCTTCGGCAATGCTCAATAAAATTTTATTGTTCTCGCCCAATACGCCCATTCGTGACATACCTGGCTGGCGTGGCTTACCGGCGGTAATCACTACTATGTCCGAATCAACAATAGCGGCCAGATCGGTGCTGCCATGCAGGCGCACATCAAAACCAAACAGCGGCGCGCATTCCTGTATATCCAGTGCCACACCCTCAGCAATGCCTGGCCGCACATCGACCAGCACCACATCTTTGGCCAGTGATTTTTGCGCCAATAAATGTGCAGCTGCCTCACCAACCCGACCCGCACCAATGATTGCTATCTTATTCATAAAGATCCCTTACTATTAGTTAGATGATGCCATAGCTAAAGAAAATCGTGCGATTTTTTCTAAGGCATCTTCCGGATAATGCGACGGGTAATCATGACGTGCGACGCCTGATTTTACCGCCGCCGCCGCAACGGCTGGTACTACATAGTCAATCAAACGCGGATCCAAAGGCTTGGGGATAATATAGTCAGTGCCATATTCCAAATGATCCAGCTGATAGGCTTGCAACACTTCTTTCGGCACCGGCTGATGTGTCAAAGCATGCAAAGCTTCTACTGCTGCAACCAGCATTTCGTCGTTGATACACGTCGCATGCACATCAAGCGCACCACGAAAAATAAACGGGAAGCCCAAGACATTATTCACTTGGTTGGGGTAATCGCTACGCCCGGTAGCCATGATTAAATCATCACGTGTCGCCAAAGCAATATCAGGGCGAATTTCAGGGTCTGGATTAGATAATGCAAACACAATTGGCTTGGCAGCCATTATCTTTAGCATATCCGGTGGCAATAAATCGGGGCCGGAAACGCCAATAAAAACATCTGCACCGACCATCGCATCAGCCAAACTACGGCGATCAGAATCTACAGCGAAGCGGCGTTTATGCTTATTTAAATCAGCACGCCCGCTATGTATGACGCCTTGACGATCCACCAATAACAGTCGTTTTGGGTCAGCACCCAAACATCTCAGTAGATGCATTGACGCTATCCCCGCCGCCCCAGCACCAAGACAAACAATATCTACCGCATCAAGCCGTTTACCCTGTAGCTCCAGGGCATTAAGTAAACCTGCCGCAATTATTACCGCAGTACCATGCTGGTCGTCGTGAAACACGGGTATATCAACGCGCTCACGCAGCGCTTCTTCAATCTCAAAACAGTGCGGTGCGGCGATATCCTCAAGATTAATTCCACCAAACGTCGGCGCTATGCTGGCCACGACATCGACAAAATGTTCTGGCGACTTTGAATCTACTTCGATATCAAACACGTCAATATCCGCAAATTTCTTAAATAAAACTGCTTTGCCTTCCATAACGGGTTTGCTAGCCAAAGCACCAGTGTTACCCAAGCCTAATACGGCACTGCCATCGGTGATTACTGCCACCAAATTGCCCTTGTTAGTATAGCGATAGGCCTCATGCGGATCTTTTTCAATCACGCGCACTGGCTCAGCCACCCCCGGCGTATAAGCCAAACCAAGCTGGTATTGTGTATCACAAGGCTTGCTAATCGCCATGGCGGTTTTGCCCGGTTTCGGCAAAGCATGGTATTCCAACGCCGCCTGCTTTAATTCATCGGTCATACAGTTTTCGCTATAAGTTAGGTAGGCGCTAATGCGCCAAAAGGGTTATTTTACTATTTTTATACGCTGACCGGGCACTGGTTCACCCTGTGGATACTGATCATTCATCAATCGTAGCTGAGATTCCGCATAATTGGGGATGCGCGCCTGCCTGGCAAACCCAGCATAAGTGTCGCCCTCTTTAGCAGTAATAATCTGTATCGATAATGCCTTGGCTAACGGCCGCTCCTCATCACTGAGCCGGTGAAAGCTTTCCACAGTCGTCAAAAATGCCACATCAAACGTATCTATCGCGCCGGCTTGCTTGGTCGTGGCAAAAAAAGTATAGGCCTTATCACCCAAATAGATCACGCTAATACGAATATCACGCTGTCCAAAGGGCGTATTGCCGCGGGTAATACCGGTGTAACCATCAAGGCCATGACTGCTTAGTGCGCGCCCTTGTTTAAGTGATTTAACCTTAAGTCGAGTTTTAATAAATTCGTTTGCATCAATACGCTTATTGATATCCTCAGCAGCCAGCTGTATCACCGCTGCACCCTGATGTGCTTGTGCGATAATTGACTGCGGCTGATTATCAACCTTCCAACCCTTTGGAAAATCAAGCGCAAAGCCCAAACTTGCATGATAAAAACTGGAATCACGACGGATGCCCTGTGCCTCGCTATCGCCAAAGGTCATGCCTTCGATCTTGCTCAAATACTCATCTCGATTAACAAGGCTGGTGTCGGCCCGCGCCAGTGCATTGGCCTTACCGACAACCTCTTGTAAACGGGTATCGTTTCTGGGGTGAGTCGCGAATAACCCATGATAGGCGCGCGGCTCTCGCCCCTCTATTTTAGCCAAATCTTTATCGAAGGTTTCCTGATCTTTCAATACCCCGATAACCTCGATTATGGCTGCTGGCGCATAACCACTACGTGCGATGTATTCAGCGCCCAAGCTATCGGCCTCAAGCTCGTGCTCACGACCATAGCCGCGAATCCACGCGGTACCGAGAATATTAAACAGATTTTGTCCGCTCGAGGTTCTTAGCTCTGGTACAAAAATAGAGCCAATCAGGTAGCCGAACCCCGTCGCTTGTTGCTGACTAGCCTGTTGTACACCATGACGTGCGGTGACATGAGCAATTTCATGGCCAAGCACTGCTGCTAATTCGGCCTCCGAATTAAGATAAGCCATGATGCCGCGGGTGATATAGATATAACCGCCCGGTAGGGCGAATGCGTTGACCTGATCGCTGTCGAGAACAGTAAAACGATAGACCAGGTCAGAACGATGACTGTTCAGTGCCAGCTTCTCACCAACACTTTGAACGTAGGCCTGCAAGGCAGGAGCGTCATAGAGGCCAAATTGATTGATAACTTGCTGATGCGACTCACGGCCGAGCTTGATTTCAGCATCTTCGCTCATCAATACAAAATCGCGTGCGCCAGTGGCGGGATTTACCGCGCAACCAGACGTAACACTGATCAATAACAGCACAATAAGCAAAACACGATAATAGGGGGGGGGACAGATAGTTAAACACAACGACATCCAGCAGCAGATCGTCTATCCAGTGTAGACGATAACAACTGGAGTTACGTTAAACTTGGGAATAGAACGCGCCAAAAACAAGCGCGAATACGGCTTACTTTTTGCCGTATTTCTGATTAAAGCGATCGACACGGCCGGCCGTATCAATAATCTTCTGCTTGCCCGTATAAAACGGATGGCACTCAGAACAGATTTCAACACCAAGATTCTCACTCATTGTTGAGCGGGTCTGGAAGCTGTTACCACAACTGCAGGTAACGGTGATCTGTTCGTATTTTGGGTGAATATCAGCCTTCATGATGGTTCCTTGATAGTTTCGCCGCCACCCACACTATTGTGAATACGGCTCAAAAGGGGACGCTATGGTACGAAAAAGTCTTTATTTCAGCAAGTAGTATGAACCAAATAGCAAAAATTATCTAGTCGCCCCTGAAGTATCCACTATTCAGCCAGCAATAATTTTGCTTCAAGCCGATAAAACGTTTGCCAAGTGAGCATTTTTCGAGCGAAAAGACAGAGCCAATAAAACCAAGCCAGTAACTTAGCCAGATTGTAAGCAGCGGCWGCCARTACGACGTTRGCTCGATCACCGGCATTGCCCTTCAGGGTGTTTCGGCTCAGCCGATGATCGGATTTGAGATGCCCGATAGTCGGCTCAATCGCCGCCCGACGCTTCATCCAACGTCGAGCACTGGCCGACGCTCGCTTAGGAAGCTTACCCACAACATGCACTGTTGTTGCGCCTTTAACACCGTGCCCCCGATAGCCTTGATCGCAATAAGCAAACTGAGGCGTGATTCCCGTTAAAGCTTGCGTTTGATCCAACGCGCCTTGTAGTGTGTGCCCGTCGTACGGGTTCTCATCCAGGCTTTGGGCGCAGACCAGCCAATTGCCTTTTGAGGTGGTTACAAACGATGCTTTGGCACCAAATTCATAACGCTTATGCGCCTTGCCTTTGGCGATACAACGCACCTCTGGCTCATGCACGCTATACAACTTGTTGCTGTCATGGCGCTGCTGCGCTCGTATTCGCCTGGCTCGCGCTAATAAGTCCTGCATTGCCTCGTCCCCTACCTTGGACTTGCGTTCAAGATCACGAATAACTCGGCCCAGATAGGTCTTGAGCTTGCGTGTTTGCCGGGCGGCTCGCTTCATCTGTTGCGCGCTGGCATAACGCCCCTGCATAATGAACGCTTTCTTGCCAACTAATCGGTAGCTTTGGCGTAATCGTATGCCTCGCTTTTGTGCCGCTCGAACCAACGTGACTCGCATCTTCTGATACAAACGTGCATCGGTTGGAAACGCTATCGCCTTTTCTTGGACGGTGGTATCCACATTGACGCGTTTCACCATCGTGCGTTTCATCGCGCCGGTTTCCATTGCTACCTGAATGGTCTCAGTGAGTAGAGTTTCTAGTTTGTCGCCTACTCGGTGGCGCCACTTAACCAAACTTGTGGGATGCAGGGGGGGCTCGTGTTGCAGGTGCTCATAGCCACACAAGTACTGCCAGTACGGATTCTCTATCCAACGCTCAACCACACTTTCGTCACTCTCATTGAACGTGTACTTGAGATAATGCAGGCCGACCAAAAGACGGGTTGGCAAGGCCGGTTGACCTGGGCCTGTAGTATAAATTACATCGATGTCTTGTTCGATACGCGCCCAGTTGATCCTCTCGGACAACCGGCACAGTGGATGCGACAGCTTGAGTATTTGCGACAGGTGGGAGCGGAATAGATCAGGGTGGTTTTCAGGCTTTTTTGGCTTCATCGTTTGCAAGCTTTTCCATGTGAAAGACACATTTCTTGCAAACTATTTTACCTCTATTGCTCGCTTATTTCCTTAAAATTAAGGACTTAGGTATTCTTCAGGGACGACTAACTAGTCGCCCCTGAAGTATCCACTATTCAGCCAGCAATAATTTTGCTTCAAGCCGATAAAACGTTTGCCAAGTGAGTATTTTTCGAACGAAAAGACAGAGCCAATAAAACCAAGCCAGTAACTTAGCCAGATTGTAAGCAGCGGCTGCCAATACGACGTTAGCTCGATCACCGGCATTGCCCTTCAGGGTGTTTCGGCTCAGCCGATGATCGGATTTGAGATGCCCGATAGTCGGCTCAATCGCCGCCCGACGCTTCATCCAACGTCGAGCACTGGCCGACGCTCGCTTAGGAAGCTTACCCACAACATGCACTGTTGTTGCGCCTTTAACACCGTGCCCCCGATAGCCTTGATCGCAATAAGCAAACTGAGGCGTGATTCCCGTTAAAGCTTGCGTTTGATCCAACGCGCCTTGTAGTGTGTGCCCGTCGTACGGGTTCTCATCCAGGCTTTGGGCGCAGACCAGCCAATTGCCTTTTGAGGTGGTTACAAACGATGCTTTGGCACCAAATTCATAACGCTTATGCGCCTTGCCTTTGGCGATACAACGCACCTCTGGCTCATGCACGCTATACAACTTGTTGCTGTCATGGCGCTGCTGCGCTCGTATTCGCCTGGCTCGCGCTAATAAGTCCTGCATTGCCTCGTCCCCTACCTTGGACTTGCGTTCAAGATCACGAATAACTCGGCCCAGATAGGTCTTGAGCTTTCGTGTTTGTCGGGCGGCTCGCTTCATCTGTTGCGCGCTAGCATAACGCCCCTGCATAATAAACGCTTTCTTGCCAACCAATCGGTAGCTTTGGCGTAATCGTATGCCTCGCTTTTGTGCCGCTCGAACCAACGTGACTCGCATCTTCTGATACAAACGTGCATCGGTTGGAAACGCTATCGCCTTTTCTTGGACGGTGGTATCCACATTGACGCGTTTCACCATCGTGCGTTTCATCGCGCCGGTTTCCATTGCTACCTGAATGGTCTCAGTGAGTAGAGTTTCTAGTTTGTCGCCTACTCGGTGGCGCCACTTAACCAAACTTGTGGGATGCAGGGGGGGCTCGTGTTGCAGGTGCTCATAGCCACACAAGTACTGCCAGTACGGATTCTCTATCCAACGCTCAACCACACTTTCGTCACTTTCATTGAACGTGTACTTGAGATAATGCAGGCCAACTAAAAGACGGGTTGGCAAGGCCGGTTGACCTGGGCCTGTAGTATAAATTACATCGATGTCTTGTTCGATACGCGCCCAGTTGATCCTCTCGGACAACCGGCACAGTGGATGCGACAGGTGGGAGCGGAATAGATCAGGGTGGTTTTCAGGCTTTTTTGGCTTCATCGTTTGCAAGCTTT
>NVRF01000018.1 GCA_002400775.1 Gammaproteobacteria bacterium | reverse complement strand
GTGGTGGCGGTGGTGGCGGTGGTGGCGGTGGTGGGCATCATGGTGGGCATGAAGGCTACTATCATGTTAAATTTGAACGCTCCGAGTTTTGTGGCGCCTGTCACGATGTAACGAATCCTGTCACGATTCTTAACCCGGTGGATAAATGGGTGGGTGGCTTCCCGATTGAGCGGACCTATACTGAATGGTTAAATAGTCGTTATGCAGACCGCATCGACCCCGCAACAGGCAGAACACAGGCAAACTTTGATCCCGCTTTCAAGCGTGATTGCCAAACCTGCCATATGCAGCAGGATTTTGGTCAGCCGGGTACGACCCAGACCTTGTATAGCAACGGCAGATCAATCGCACCGCTTCGGGGGGTGGTTGGCTTCCGTGGGCCTGTGCGTGATGCTTTATACACCCACCATTTCGTCGGCGGTAATGCGTATGTAACCAACCTCCTCGGCGCTACTGTTGCTACGGGTGGCGGTGGTGGTCGACATGGCGGCGGTGGTCGTGGTGGCAGCAGCAGTGGTGCTGTGCAACCCTACCCGGTGCTATCGAGTGCCAGCTTTACGTCTGCTAGCTCAGGCAGTAAATTCCACTGGGCCTATTACAACTCGACGGGTACAGGCACACCTACCCATCATTCGCGGATGGCTTGGGATCGTCTACGCAATGCTGTGTCACTGGATCTGTCAGCAGCGGTTACCGCTAATGCTGGTGACACGGTAGGGATATCGACATTGACGGTGACTAACGATGGCAGTGGTCATAATTTCCCATCAGGCTTTCCTGAAGGGCGTATTAGCTGGGTCGCAGTGAGAGCTTTTGATACGGCCACAGGTGCTGAGCTGGATATTCACGATTCAGTATGGAATCGCACTTCTACCGGTGTCGGTTACTTCACCACCGAAGAGAGGGTCGACCCTAACTTCCTGGCGAGGTGTGACTGGACTGTGAGAGCTGGATCACCAGACCCTTATGCTCACATAATGAGAGCACTTGCTACGCTGGGCGATGGCTGCCCGACTCTGGCGCTGGCTTATGCAACGGCGGTCAATATAGTCACTAACGATGATGGCGTACCTATTGATGCCAGCGGTGTGGCAATTGACCGAGATAACCCGCGCGGGATTCCGCAGTATGTTGATGTCGATGGTGATGGTGATCTGTTTGACGATTCGTTTCTGATTGACACACGTTTGAGCCCATTGCCTATGGCTGGCGCAGTTGCCGACTTGAGTGATCGTTACTCGGTTATCATTCCGGCTAATGCGGTGGGTCCTATCGCTGTTACCGCGGCAGTGTACTACCAGTCACTGGAAGCCATTATTGCTGAGGAGTTCTTGGGTAATCTGGCTAACACCGACCTGGATCAAGAGTCAGCAGCGTACCTCGCCGATCCGGCAAACGCTCCTTTGCCAATACTGGAACCTTGTGTTCTGAAGGGGCCGTGTGATGGTGGGCGTACGCCATCTACTGAGCCTGCAGTGGTCGAAGGCGCACCACCTGTACCTATGGAGGTTAAGAGCTGGGTGATTAATCTGGCTGCGGATAATGTGGCACCGAGTGTTACGGAGGCTTATCCGGCAAATGGGGCAAGCAGTGTCTATAGCAACTTTGTTGCCAAAGTGACCTTTAACGAGCCAGTGACGGGGGTAAACAATAGAACGTTTACTTTGGTCGATTCGCGTGGTTTACCAGTGCCGGCATTTGTTGATCAGATCAGTGATGGTACTTGGGCTTTGTTTGCTCATGATATCTTCTTGCGCACTGGGTCAACTTATACAGCACGAGTAGCAGCGGGTATTTGTGACTTTTCAAATAACTGTAGTAATGCACCAGTAAGCTGGAGCTTCCAGACTGCGACCAGCCTAACTAATGGTAGAGGTGATACGTCAGTACCGCTTGGTTTTGCTACGGGGCAATCTGCGGCCCTTGCGTCAACAAGCGCTCCTGCTACTACCGTTGCGACGACCACACCAACAAATGGTGGTGGCCGTCGCGGAGGCAGGGGGCGACGCTAGGCTTTATGATATGGCGGGCAATGATCGATTGTTTAATTTACACTCGATCAAGGTATACATGTTTGATTCAGTATTAACGTATGCCCGCAGGTGATATCACCTGCGGGCCCTAACATTGGCTTCGTTAGTGATTGGTATGCCAGAGCTAATCAGTCACTACAGTGTTCAGCGTTCCAGTCAACAATTCCTTTTGCTGCATAAGAATATGGCTATTAGATATTTCTTATGCAGATCTTCAATACGCGATACTGCGTTCTTGAGCATTATTTTTTCCATCAGGCATTAGTAATTAAATTTATATTTTTTAGTGAGGTTAAAGAGGTTTATGCGAGTTCTAATATCATTTTTAGCGATGTTGACATTTTTTGTTGGTATCGGAACAAGCGCTGCTGAGATAACGAATGCTTCTGCCGAAAAAACCACATTAGCCTACATTGCTAATGCGGCGAATAACAACATTCAGGTTGTTGACCTTTCGTCCGGAAAAACGCTACGCAAGATATACGCCGGTGCAGGCCCCTGGCGTCTGGAGGCTTCACCTGACGGCAAACAACTCTTGGCTCAGCACTGGTATTCTGAATCAACCGCAATGATTGATTTAACGGATCACGAAATCAAGCATGTACTTCCTTATCGCGGGCCGGGTGTATTTACCAACGACGGTGATCAGTTTGTTACTTTTAGTTGGCCACGTTCAGGGCTCTATAGGGTTGATCCTGAAAATGGTGATAACCTCGGTGTTAAAGTCACGGAAATTAGTAAGATATACGATCTGGTTCAGCGGCAGGATAGCGCGGGTTTTTATATGACGCGTTTTGATCCGCAGTCTAAAGTTGAAGGTGAACGCTACTCTTACATTATTAACTATCCATACGATCCAAAAAGTTCGACGCCATCACCAGTTAGCCCTGGCAGCCTACGTACCGGACTTGGCCCGACAAGCATTGTCGTATCGACAAAAGAGCCTTTTCTGTTGACAGCGGACAGTGAGACCGATGGGCTTAGTCTGATTAATACCCATGGTGATGGTCGCGGGGTTCCCACTTGTCCGGCACCGCAGGCAATATTACTCTCTCCCGATGAGACCAAAATGGCAGTTTTATGTTGGCGCGGCCTGGGTATAAGAGAAAGCCATGTTGTACTGTATGAGACAGATTTTTCAGTTCGTCCCTGGCCTGCTATTACAGAAGTCAATGCAGCCCCAATCAAAGGTGGCTTGGTCGAGGGCAGTTTTAGTGCCGATGGTGATAAGCTTTATGTGTTGGATCAACTTAACCGTGAACTCATAGAGTTAGATGGAAAGACACTGGAAACGCGTCGATCATTTTCGACAGGTGATGTGCCGATGGATGTAGAGTTAGTGCAGGTGCCACTTAGTGTCCGTGATAACTTGTTAAACAGCGAGGGACGTTCACGGCAACTGGTTAAGAAAGTTATAAAGCAAATGCAAAGTGTGAGCGCACCGTATGCTGACCTTTCATGGCGCGAAACGGCAAGCTGGAAAGTGGATTCAGATGATGCGGACTTAAAAGAGAAGGATGAAGAAAATGATACAGAGATAAAGCCCGTTCAGGATCCCGCGGCGCCGACTCAGCGAATGCAATATTACAAAGGACCGAACTGGTTAAGAACCGAAGCGGAAGGTGGGTTGGTGCGTCTGGCGCAAGCCGGGACAAGTGTATCTATACTTGAGGACGGCCGTTTTTGGGTGACACCACGACAAAACTTATTATCTTCGCTCTATGGTTTATCAAATCTCTCGGTAGATGAGGCAATACAGCGTTTAGCCGGCGATGTGCCCGGCAGTCCTTATCTTCGAAGTGGTATCGCAATGGATGTGATTATGGAGTTCGAGGAAAAGGAGGAAAAAGACAGCTCTCGTGCAGATCACGATCATCAGCATGAAGAAGACCATGAGCCGCATCGCTACTATGTTATTGGTGCCAATGAAACCGGGCAAGCTGTACCGCAACTTTGGGTGGACGCAAATACGGGTTATCCGGCAAACCTGATAGAAAAATTTCCGGTAAACAAAGCCGAAGGGCATGAAGTAGAAGGCGAAAGCAAGAGATTTGGCGGTATCATTGAGACTAAATTCTACGATTATAAGAAAATAGACAAAATGTATTCCATGCCCGGTCGATTAGAGCGCGTTCTCGATAATGGAAGCACCGAAGAGGTAAAGATAGATCAAGTTAAGATAAACAGTGGTATTCCTGATGAGAAATTTGACCTGGCGTTGTTGGGAGACACACGACGTGTGCCAAAATTATCTGAGGAAGAAGACGATTCTGATAAGGGTAAGGGTAAGGCAGCATCACAACCAAGCGGTGAGTATATTTACCATCCTCTTGAGACGCATGAACCTTATAGCAGCAACCCACCAACTTCAGGATCGCATTTGCCCTTCATCGCCGATTGGGGTGCTTATCAAGTGCCGTTGCCATTAGCCTTGCAAGTATATAATTTAAAGGTTGGAGGCGTGGTGATTCAATATAACTGCCCCAAGGCTTGTCCGGATACTGTTGCCAAACTTGAGGGTGTTCTAAAACGTTATCCTGAGTATGTATTGTTAGCACCCTATCCGCTAATGGAATCAAAAATTGCTGTCACTGCATGGGGTAAGCTTGAAACATTTGATGAGTTTGATGAAGCCTCTATCGTAAATTTTATCGAGATTAATAAAGGGATTGCTCATCATGCCGATTCAGGTGATCATTCAGGCGATCAAAGTAGTTATTGATATGGGAGGTCTTCTACAATGAAATTACTGCGAGATTATCGCATTGTGGTGCCAGCACTGGTTTTGGTGGCAGGGGCAACCATCATCGCACTCAATCAATTTGGTGCTAATAATTCTAAAGCGGCTCTTGCAACACCATTAGAGGCAAAGATTATAGCGTTGGCTGATATTGATGCTTCTGGATCAAAGCAGGAGTCACCACCCGCTAATTCATCCGATAACGATCCTGTTGACCCTGTGCGGCAG
The DNA here is from genome assembly GCA_002400775.1 of Gammaproteobacteria bacterium. GTDB lineage: Bacteria > Pseudomonadota > Gammaproteobacteria. Next base: position 27,527 of record NVRF01000018.1, on the reverse strand, counting down.
ATCCAGTTTTTACGATCAGTCCTGGATGAGAATCCAGACGATGAGAGGGCTCTAATGGGGCTTGGCAATGCAAGTTTGATGATTAGAAGGTTTGATGACGCAGCACCACTTTATGAACGTCTTTTGGAGTTGAACCCGAAACACCTCGATGCTCGTGCTAATCTGGCTTCGATAAAGCTTGAACAAGGTGATATTGATGAGGCTCGTAATTTGCTGGAAGAAAATCTTAAGCTCTCGCCTGATGATAGCGCTACCTTATTCAATTTAGGCGTTGTTTATATCGAGCTTAAGGATCCTTCGCAGGCAGTCAAGACCTGGGAGCAATGGTTGGCGACGAATCCAGATTCAGCATTGGCTTTGACAATTAAGCGGCGTGTCGATGAGCTGAAAGCGGACTTAACGCCTGGTTAAATAAAAAATTATGGCAGGTTTAAATTCAATCGCTAACTCTTTGCGTATTTTTTGTTGGGGTTGCTTGCGGCTGTTGTAATAAATCGCTTGTTCGATCCGCTAAGTGGCAACAATGAAAGCAAGGGCAAGACAGGGCTTGCTTGATATAGGCTGGATGCCAACAATGCGACAAATTGTCGCACCCTGCTGCGCTTATAGGCGTGGCCAGTTATCATTCCACTATAATTTAGTGGTATACGGTGGAATGAATGACAGCGTCAGAGTTTCATGTGGCTAGTGTCGCGAGATGCGGCTTAGCCACTTTATTGCTGATGCCTGGTGGTATCTCTTTAGCTCAGTCGCCTGACCAGCCTACGTCGGGCAAAGTCGCACAGAGTGGTCATCATCAACATGCTGGTGACAAGCAGGATCAGTCACTAGAGCAAACTTGCGCATCACCATTTTCACTGCCATCGGCAAATTGCGCCAAGGCGCCGATGCCGATATTTTCAAAGGATGGCCGCTTATGGTTGAGTTTTGCCAGTCATGGTCATGTCTATCTTACCTATTCAAGTAATCTTGGCCAGGATTTTTCTGCGCCTGTAGCGGTTAATTCTACACCTGAGCTGATCTACGCTGACAAGGAGAACCGGCCCAAGCTTGCCTTTGGCAGTAAGGGCGAGATTTACGTTTCATGGACGCGTAAGCGGGCGGCTAAATATAGCGGCGAGATTCGCTTTAGTCGCTCCTTAGACAATGGTGCGACGTTTGATGCGCCGCGTAGCGTCATCGATGAGGGTGCGCTAAGTAGTCATCGCTTCGATAACATGGCTATTGATGATCAAGGGCGGCTGTATTTGGCCTGGATCGATAAGCGTGACAAAGTTAGCGCTGACGCGGCGGATAAAGTCTATCCAGGCGCTGCTGTCTATTACTCTGTGTCGGGTGATGGAGGCAAAACGTTTTCGCCTAACATTAAGGTGGTCGACAATAGTTGCGAGTGTTGCCGTATGAAGATGGAGGTCGCAAAGGGTGGCCGTGTTCATGCGCTGTGGCGAAATATCTATCCCGATTTTGCGCGAGATAATGCCACCGCGATTTTATCTGGTGCGTCAGTAGTTAAAAAGGCAGTTCGCGTTAGCTACGATGAGTGGCAAGTCGATGCCTGCCCTCATCATGGTCCGGATATTTCTCTTGATCCGAGCGGCCGTATGCACACGACTTGGTTTAATGGTGGTGGCAAGCGTGCGGGTTTAGTCTATGGCCGTTTCAATGGTGAGCAGGATTTACTTGAGTATGATATCTCCATTGATAGTTCGGCCTCTGCCAGTCATCCGCGGGTGTTGGCTATAGGCAATACGGTTTATATCGCTTGGAAGCGTTTTGTTGGTGATGCCACAGAAATACGTTTGCTTAAATCGCTGGATGCCGGGGTAACCTGGTCATCACATCAGGTTGTTGCCAATACTAAAAATGAATCTGACCAGATGTTTTTGTTGAGTGATGGCAGTCAGCCTTATTTGTCATGGCGTACTGATGATGAGGGCTATCAGTTATTTGCATTGGAGGTGCGGCAGGTAAACAGAGCAATAGATGCTAACAATGGTTAGGTATTTATTTATTTTTGGTGCGCTTATTTGTTTGTATATGTCGCCGGTACCGGCAGGCAATATAAAGATTTTTGACGATAACAGCCTTTCCACTATTATCGCTCAGCGTGAAAACTGGCCGTTCGTTTTGGTGATCTGGTCAATTGATTGCGCACCGTGTATGAAAGAGCTTGGATTGCTTTCAAGTATGCGAACCCAGTATCCACAATTAGATATTGTCCTAGTCTCAACCGATGGCCAGGATTCACTTAATGAGGTCAGGTCAGTTTTGCAAAGCTTTGCAATGGGGCAAGCCGACAACTGGCTTTTTGCTGTTGGTAACTCACAACGCCTGCGTTATCACATTGATGAGCAATGGTTTGGCGAGTTACCGCGCACCTATTTTTATACCAATGCAACAACGCGTATGGCACACAGTGGCGCATTGACGCGAACTCAGATAGATCGTTGGTTACAAGTAATTGGTGGTTAAAATAAGACGCGTAAGTAAGGCAGCAGTAGATCAGTCGCTCAGCCTATCGTATTTAATGTCGAATAATTAAAGAACCAATTTTTGCCTGGCTCTTAACGCGGTGGGTTCACGCTAAGAATGCGTAGCTCGCGCTGATTTAGCGGCGGACCGTCACCGCCATCGATGACCTTAAAGGCGAGCGTCTTGTCGTCCTGGTGATAAAGTGCTTTATAAAGCGCAGTTATTTGATGCGACAGTATGATGTCATCATCACGAAAACCCGCAGCGTACAGTAAACCATTTTCATCCGGGTGTATTGCCAGGACTTGTCGGCGTCTATCGTGGACACGAATTTGCGGCATGCTAATTTTAAAACCGTAGCGTGCTTCGATTTCAGGTGCTTTTTCTATTTGATAGATCCGTGTTTGCTCGCCAATCCACCAGCCCCAGCTAATAAAGGCAGCACATACTACAGCGAAGGCAAGTAATAGATATTTAAGTGTCTTCATTGCTTGGTTGGCCTTTGAGGATGGGGTTTAAGTCGCTAGTGTGGTGCAGGAAGGTGGGCCGAGGTGCAACTGAACCGCTGACGTAGTGTTTTTTGTTCGCTTGGAGAACACCATTATAGTTATATATCAATGTATTATGGATGCTGTAATGGAAAATATTGTACCACGATTCTTTGAAGGCTAATTACAAATGAATCTTTCGAGCTCTGCTGTGAGAGGTGATGGGTGGTTTATATTGAATGCTACTCTTAATAAATTGATCTCTAGTTCTTAGTTGCTATTTTGTTTTATTGTATTTGTTGTTTGTGTTTCTTATAAGAGTTTCAGGCGCATTTTCTATGCTGTTCTCGATTCTTTTTCGAGAATTTTCTAGTTTTTGTTGAGTGTTTTTTGTAGCTATATATGCTGTTTGTGCTTCGTTATAAGCTGTTTGCAATTCTTTTGGTAGTGTTGGAATTAGCGCTGTCTTGGTATCTTTTATTTGTTCTGAAAATAATTTAGGTACACCATCTTTAATTAGCATTACCGCCATTTGATTGGTATCTGCGTTCCATATCATGGCGGCTTTATCGGTAACTTTCTTAGCCTGTTTGGGTATAGGTATATAGCGTGAGGCGACATAAAACAGGACGCCTTCTTGTTGGATTTTTCGAGCGGTTTTCAATAATTTTATAGTGGGTTCATATTGGTCGCCAAGCATTGTTGTCATACGATTTTTTACGAGAGGAACCTCAAACAAGTTAACGTCATTTGGGTCAAATCCTACCAGCGGTCTCAAGAGCGACCACATTAGTTTGCTTTGCAGTTGATTGCCTATTAATAATGAAGCACACGCAGATAAAGACAAGCACATAATAGCGATAGCAAAATATCTACCCATAAAAATCATCATACCCTGTTATTAATAAGTTTAGCTGCTGCGATAAATTAGCCATCTAAGTGGCTGGAGCGTTAGAGTAACTTATGAAAAATTCACACAAGCTGAACGCTTAGAAGATCAAGGGGGAAAGCGTTTGGTCGCTGATACCAAACTCGATTGCATATTCGCAGATGGGATGAGGGTGATTGGTGAATAAGATGCTGTAACCGGGTTTTAGCTAGTGTAGTGTCATATCGCTCGTCAACGTCTCGGGGGGCAGGGGCGGTTGTTTGGCAAAGATGAGCCTCTGTCTGATAATTAGAAGTAGTTTTAAAAATGATCGGTCTCGTATTTGACTGTTGTGCATTATGGTGGAGTGTCTAATGTGATATTTATGATCAGCAGGAGATTGAAGGGGATGCTGCGTTGAGCCAAGAGATACCTAGTGCGATAGCCATTATTTGTAAATTTACATGATAGTACGTAACGCTTATCTCGTGATCAATTCAATAGAGGGGTTATGTTTTCAGAACTTATGCCCCCGAAATACTGAGGTTAATGAGTTCTTTCAGGAAATTTCTAGTGTTTGGGGCGAAGCACTGAAAAATGCTTTTCAGTCACCACCAAATTACATCATCAAAGATGAAGAGACCTGCCACTGAATGTGCTGTTGCTGATGTTGTTTGGCCAATTGGCTTTTTCAAAAGGGTGGCCTATTGCTCCGTCGAATAGGAGTTTAGAAACTGTCGCCCCCACAAAAGTTTCCTATCCACTTCGCTAAGTTCGGCTTCGTCGCAAACCGCCATCCAATTTTGTTCAATGGTTTCTGTCAGATGCCCAAATATGGCGCGGGCATCTTCCTCAGGTAGTAGAAAGTTGTTTGCCGTCTCAAGGCAAGATTTGAGTTGGCTGAGATTATTGTTGCCAGAAATCAGCATGGCTTGTGAAGCTTCATTGCTTGTGCGGCCTTGTGGGCAAATATCATAGGCGGGTGTTAGAGTTAGTGCTTTGCCATCCCAAAATGCAGCATGGTTACGTGCATGATCATCGGTATTGCCGCACAAGATATTGAACACGAGGCGAGAGAACAGTTCTTTTAAAGTGTCTTTGGGATTAGTGAAGCGGTGGCGAATAATTTCGGCAAGTGTTTCGTAGCTGGCGTAACGCGCCATCATGTCATCTAGGCCGAGCAGCGTAAGGGTTGACACCATAGCTTTTCGTGTCCACTCATTACCTGTTGGTTGGCGATCAAACCGTTCAATCAGGAGCACATCTTTGTTCGCTGCCCGTGCGAGTTTGACAGGTGCAACATTGAGTCCGGCCAGGGCAGCAAGTCTCATAGCGATGAACTCGGTTTTTACGATACTGTAGAGATCAGTGCTGGACGAAAACTTGGCCACATACTTCTTGCCGCGATCCTGAATCAAGGTTTTTGGCCTTGCACCGCCGATAGAGCTGCCATGGAGCAATGCCTGATCGAGTTCCGGTGTGAGGGGAACACCTTTTTCGACTCGTTCAGCAGATTCAATAAGCTCTTCAATACTGACGTTGTTCGCAGTACGCGGTATATACTCAGAAGGTGAACGCTGAAAGTCGAGTGCACCAATACGGTCAGAGCCAGATTCCAGTAAATAGGTCAGCTCACTCAGCTCGGCGGTATCTGTACCAGCACCCTTAAGCCCCAGCTTTTTGTTGATAATTACCCGCCGCCCCCATGCATCGGGTGCGGCATCACGGATACAGCCGGGCATGGTCAAGCCCTCGTGCAGAGGCAATGCTCCGACTTTCAACGGCAATTCCGGCTCATAGATTGAGATGGCAGATTTATTATCGCCTAGCCGTTCAAGGTAACTCTTACCGTAGTTGAACAGGATCTCACCGTTATCGGCTTCCAGTAGTCCTGCCACAATGGGCTTTGTTTTATTCGGCAGCCATATCCAGACGAAGGCTTCTTTGTCGCTGTTAGAAGTCATCGCGTATGGTCTTTTTCCTGGTTTTTATACGTTTAGGTAACAGAGCCAGCTTGCCTTCAATCTGGCGTAAGTGCTTTGTTAATGTGGTTTCATCGGCGTCAAATAGCTTTACGCCGACAATGGCCGCGACTTCGAAGACAGAGCCGATTTCACATTTGAGCTCGCCTTTCTCAATGCGTTGCAGTAGTCCTCTGGAAATGCCCGCGCGGTCAGCCAATTCCTGTGCGGTGAGTTTGCGTTCCTTGCGCGCTGCACGGATCAATCCGCCGAGAAGGGCGGACGCTTCATGGGTATAACGCGAGTAAGTACGTGTAATGGGCTTTGGCATCTTTTCACATTAGGTACGTAGATAGAGCATAAAATGGTTTTATGATCTTTGTGTGAACCAAAGTAGATGGAATTACTTGTGATGTCAACACAAATATGATCTATTTATGGATCATTAATAACCTTTATGATCTATGTATGGATCTTTATCAGCAATTTGGGTGATTCTGATATGGTTATTGGGTGAAACGTAATCCAAAATCCGATGAATGCGTTGATCAGAAATGTAGAAACAAAAGGGGGCGGCGACAAAAAAGAGGGTTTTAAAGTATGGCAATACAACACGCAATATGGAAAATCGGGGCGAGCCCTCAGCAGCTGGGGCTAATTAAGTTGGATTCTGAAGAGCTTCTTGAAGATCAGGTATTTCAAGATATCTCTATTCTTAACAGCCATTGATTATTGATTGGTCGGCAAGTCTATACAGATTTTGGAAAGTCGCTGGATTTGTTAGCTATAGATGTCACAGGTTCGTTGATTGTTGTTGAGTTAAAAAAACATAAAACCCCGCGTGATGTGGTCGCTCAGACGATTGATTACGCTTCTTGGGTTGAAGGGCTTTCTCCTGATCGTGTGGTGAAAATTTATCAGCAATTCGTTGAAAAATATGGGTTAGCTGAATCGAACTTTGATCAAGCATTTAAGGCTAAGTTTGGTTATCTTCCAGCGGAAGAAGATGTGAATAGTTCTCATCAAATGGTGGTAGTCGCTGCCGAGCTAGATGGCAGTACCGAACGCATAATTACTTACCTGAACGACAAGGCCAAAATCGCTGTTAATGCCGTATTTTTCTCTGTGTTTGAAGATGGGGGTAATTGTTATCTAAGCCGAGCGTGGATGATTGATCTAGGTGAGACAGAAGAGCGTGCGATTAACATTGGTCAAAAAGAAGAATGGAATGGCGAATACTACGCATCCTTTGGTGCTTCAACGGAGGGGCGGTCATGGGCGGATGCGCGAAAGTACGGATTCATATCGGCAGGTGGCGGGCGCTGGTATAGCAAGACTCTTTTTATGCTTTCACCCGGTGATCGTGTATGGGTGAATATTCCGAAGACGGGCTATGTGGGCGTTGCAAAGGTTATTGGTAATGCCATCGCGGTGGATGATTTTAAAACAAAAGAATTAGAACTATTGGGTAGCTGCGGCTCTGTTGAAGAATGGGGCAAAGATGATGCCGAATATATGGTTCCTGTGGAGTGGGTTTATTCTGTAGATGAAAGAGATGCAGTGAATGAGGTGGGGCTTTTTGGTAATCAAAATTCGGTGGCTCGTCCAAGAACATCTAAATGGAGACATACCGTTGATAGATTAAAATCCGGTTGGGACATTAAAGGCTAATTAGGCTGGCTTCGTTTAATTTTAATTTTTCAAATTAATAGGGTCAGACTCGAATGGCACTGACTTAAGGTCCGAGGCCTTTGTTTAAAAGGCATTGCGGTGCCTCTATCCTATGCATGACGTTACTCTATGTTTACAGATGTCGTCAAAACAACTACAAAACGGACGCTATGTATTATTCTGAATAAGAGCTATAAGCTTGAAACCTTTATATTTACTGGGCTTAATGCCTTAAGTAAGTGCCATTCGGGTCAGGCTCGATTGATCTCTAGAAATTGGCCTCTTGTAGATGGTAAAGGAATGTTAACAAATAGGTAGGCTGGTCATGGTTCCACTTTCACGGAGAGATATTTTGTGCTGAATCTGTCTTGCAGTGGCTATTTTGACAGTATATTGATGTAGCTTACGCAAAATTCACGCACACCAAAATCCAGGGTCTTCGCTTATCCACGTAAACCATTGAAGTAATGGTGGCCAGAGACGGAATCGAACCGCCGACACGGGGATTTTCAATCCCCTGCTCTACCGACTGAGCTATCTGGCCATATATTTCGAGAATGAAAATGACTTTCAATCTCTGCTTGCCCTCGGCAACTGCTCCCGAGTGGCTCCACCTTATGCGTCCATGCAGTTGTGTCGTTGCGCGAATGTAGCATGTTGTTGGTACTGAAATTAATTAGCAGCTTTGCTGCAAGATTGAAGGCAGGTTTTCAATCCTAGCTTACCCCAGTTATGCCACTATCTAAGCAAAACGAAGCCGGCTATTAGACTCGTTTATGGTGGTGGCGTCAAGTTGTAAGCGATTACTCGGGACTTATATAGCCCTCTGGTTTGTCGGAACCGTCGCCAAAAAAGAATTTTTCCATTTCTGCTTCAAGAAAGCTGCGTGCTTTGGGGTCAAGGGCGCTAAAACGGTTTTCATTGATGAGCATGGTTTGATGGCTCAGCCAAGCTTTCCAGCCTTCTGCGGAAACGTTGTCAAAGATGCGTTTGCCTAGTTCGCCGGGGTAGGGCGCGGCTTTTAGGCCCTCGGCTTCTTTCTTTAAGTGCACACATTGTACTGTACGGCTCATAATGGTTTCCCAGGTAGCGGTTGGTCGAGCTGATGTAATAGTTTGCTGACGGGGGCAGCGAGGCCTAATGATGGCGGTTGTTGCCGATTGTACCAAAGCTGGGGTGTTCCCTCCATGATGCGGAGTGCGCTTGCCTGGGTTCGGGCATGCACGGGCGTAATATGGAGTCGATAATGGGAAAAGGTATGGCTGAATGTTTTTTCTGTAGATACTTTGTCGACGCTAAGGCCGAGCTGTTGTTCGCACCAGACTGTGATGTCTGATGCTGTTTCGCATTGAGGGAAGCACCAGAGTCCGCCCCAGATGCCACTTGGTGGGCGCTGTTGTAGCAATATTTCGTTTTGCTCGTTTCGTAGTAATAGCATGACGGTGTGTTTCTCTGGCAGTGTGCGCTTGGGTTTTTTGCCAGGGTAGCGTTCAATCGAGTTGGTTTTTTGTGCCATGCAATGGCCGATCATGGGGCAGCTGTTGCATAGGGGGTTACTACGTGTGCAGACCATTGCGCCGAGGTCCATGATTGCTTGAGTGTAATCGGCGACACGTCGTTGCGGTGTGTGTTGTTCCGATAAGCTCCATAGTTGTTGTTCGACAGTGCGTGTACCTGGCCAACCTTTTACTGCAAAGCAGCGTGCTAACACGCGTTTTACGTTGCCATCGAGTATAGGCTGGCGCTGACCCTTCGAAAGCGACAAGATCGCTCCGGCAGTGGAGCGGCCGATACCAGGAAGATTGATTAATTCGTTGAGTGTGTTGGGGAGTTCGGCATTGTGGTTTGCCGATATTTCTTTGGCAGCACGGTGAAGGTTGCGCCCGCGTGCATAGTAACCAAGTCCACTCCAATGATGGAGTACCTCGTCGAGTGGAGCTGAGGCGAGCTCTTGCAGGGTTGGAAAGCGTTGAATAAAGCGCTGATAATAGGGGATAACGGTTTTAACTTGCGTTTGTTGTAGCATAATCTCCGACACCCAAACATGGTACGGAGATTGTTTTTGCCATGGCAGGTCTTTACGCCCGTGCTGATCGAACCAACTTAGCAAGCGGGCGCTAAACAAGGCAATGCTCGTCAACAGACCCTAAAATAAGCCTTTCAGTTTATTTTTAAGTTTGTCTTCCAGTTCGTCTTTTGGAGCGGGTGCGGTTTCAGCGCCGTCGTCGGCGACAGCGTCACCCCTAAGGCCTAGTTTGTCTAACAATTTGCCTTTGAGTTTGTCTTTTTCTTTGTCGATTTTTTCTTTGGCTTTTGCTTTGGTTTCGTCACTAATCATTGCTTTTAAGTCTGGCGCGAACTTCGGCTCAGTGAATGTACCGCTGATTTTAACGGGGATTTTTAAGCCTTTGAGATCTTCGAGCTCTTTACCGCCTTGGCCTTTGGAGGTTTCGACGATGGCGACTTCGGTTACATAGTCTATGGATTCATCGATTAAGTTGGCTTTGCCGCGTCCGGTAATGCGAAAGAAAGGAGACTTCATTAAAAGATCCTGATTTTGCAATAGTCCGCTTTTAATGTTGGCAGTGCCACTAAGTTCAGCAAAATCAGTTTGTTGTGGCTCTTTGCTATCGCCGGGTTTTTTGCCGGCCAGCTTTGCTTTGGCGTCGCGGATGATTTGCGATACGTTGATTCCTTTTACGGCACCATTGATAAAGGAAAACCGAATGTCGCCGTTGGCTGTTTTCTTTATTTGATCTGGCGTTGAGCCACGCATAGTGAGTTTCGCTCTGGCGTTAGCTGTACCCAGTATTTTATCGTCACCGGTCAGGTCTTTTAGTAGTGGACCGGCAGCAACATCTTTAAGTGTTTCATTGACAGTGATAATCGGGGTGTCCAGGTTGCTATTTAGCTGAATGTTACCTTGGTAGCTGCCGTCATAGAGTGAGGCAGTGAGTGGATGTAGGGTGATTAAGCCACCTTTTGCGGTTATGGTTGTGGCAAGTTGGGTTAGTGTTAGTTTGTTGATTTTAAGTGAGCCAACATCAAATTGTGCGTCGGCAGCCAAGGTGCGCAATGGGTGCATCCAACTATTGTCAGTGACTTCGGGTGCTGTGGTAGAGCCAGTGCCTGCTGCGTTTGGTTTGCTGGCAGTGGAATCATTTTCAACAGTGGGCGGTAGGTAGCGATCAAGATCAATTTTGTCTAGTTTAAGTGTTGCTTTGATCGAGGGCTTATTGAATTCAGAAATGCTGAAATTACCGCTGAGTTGAGTGTCATCGAGTTTCGCGCCGAGGCTGGTTAGCGATAATTTGTTAGTGTTGCCACTAAAATCAACATTGAGACTGGTTTTCGCCAGCACGCCGGGGTCTGCCGTTTCGACTTGAATATCAAGTTTTGCGAGTAATTTGCGTAAAGAAAACTCGCTAATACTGAGTTGTCCTTTGAACTCAGGCGCGCTGCTTAATTGGTTGGCGGTCAGTTGTCCGCTGGCATTGACTCCCAGTGTGCTGAATGTAAGGTTTTGCAATGACAAGATATCTTTTGCGATGTCGAGACTAATGTCACTGCCTAGTTTCAGCTCCATATTTTGTGCAGGCAGGGCAGGGCCGTTCAGGGTGCTGGCAAAATTAAAATCATTAATGGCGACCAATTTATTGGCGAGGTCAATACGGGTGATGCCTTTAATGTTGATGTGTCCGTCGACGACTTTAGGCTGGCTATCGATATCGAAATCTATTTTTAGTGAAACTGGTTTGCCGGGTAAGATAGCGCCGCTATTCAAATCAAAATTACTTACACTGAATCGTTGCGGTGTTTGCTGGTCGTCCCAGATAACTTCGGCATCACGAATATCAATACCGCCAATGCTGAAGGCAGCGAGTCCGCTCAATGCTTCTCCGTCGATAGCAGGTGGTGTTTCTTCTTTTGTTGTATCGCCGGCTAAATCCGCCCAGTTGCTAACACCTTGTTTGTTGACGCCCAAATAGAGTTTTAGGCCGTGTAAGGTAATGGCGTCTGCTTCAATTTCTTTACGGAAAACAGGTAAAAGCTTGATGCCGAATTCCGCGCGATCAAGGCTGGCAAATGGTTTGTCGCCGAAGCCCTTGGCATTGCTGAGGCTGATGTTGTTAGCGCTAAGACCAATCCACGGGAAAAGCGAGATATCGAGGTCGCCGTCAATGCTAAGTTCGCGGCCAGTGGCTTTGCTTACTTCAGCAACGATTTTTTGCTTAAATGAATTGGCGTCGATTAAAAAGTAGGCGGCAATCAGTGCGATAACGATTAAGCCAACGATTACCAACAAGGCTAAGAACAAGCGTTTGACCAATTTGCTCATGGGTATGCTCCGTTTCTACTTTAATTGAATGCAAGAAATTTTGGTGTTGTCACCAGATTGTAACCGGGTCGCCACTGACTAGTCATTGAGTCGCCAGTGGCAGAGTATAGCATTTGCTATATGTCTCCATGAGTAAAGGGGCTAACATGCTTGATTCTAATTGTGGATATAATGGGCAGATGAGTAGTAGAGAAAATCGAGCTGAATATGGCCTTGCCTAAAGGCAAAGCGTCTGAGCTGGCGCTGTATTTTGATAATGAAAAACATGGGCGGGGTGTGGGTGTCTTGCATTTTCGTGCATTTACCCAGGGTGATCAAATCACCCGGGCGATCTTAAGCCTTATTTATTGCTTGTTGGCGGCGGCGTTGACAGTGCCAATTCTGCTTTTGCATTGGATCACGGTGCCGGGTTTTGTCATCGGCGGCTTTATCTTGTTCGTGCAGCAATTGCGCGCTAAAAAGCGTGTAATAAATGCGGTGGGTCAATGTCCGGTGCACGGTGGTGAGGTCGATATTCGCCTTGATCCTAATCAATGGCCGCCAGCCTGGGTGCATTGCCCTGAGTGCAATGCTTCTTTGCAATTGGTGGCGGACAGTCGCCACAAAAAACTTGATAGCAAGGTCGAGCAATAATCATGCGTTTATTTATGGCACTACTCGTATTGGCGATGTTACTTTGTTCGGGCGCTGCAATGATTTTTTTGCTGCTATATTTGCTTGGCGTGATTTAGCAGAGTTTGATGGTATCTTTGTTGTCGATAGTGCATGAGTGGGTGTAATGTTCGAAATCCTGAGCTGACAATGGCTGGGCATAGTAGTAGCCCTGTGCTTGATCGCAATGGCGGTCACGTAAAAATTGTAACTGCTCGATGGTCTCCACACCTTCTGCAACGACTTTTTTTCCGAGAGAATGGGCTAGCGCGATAATGGCGCTGGCGAGCGCAGCGGCATTACTGTCCTGGTTTACTTTGTCGAGAAAAGAGCGATCGATTTTCAGGGTGTCGAACGGCAGTTGTGTCAGGTAATTTAACGATGAATAGCCTGTGCCAAAATCATCGATGGCAATGCTTACCCCGAGTTGGTGCAGTTGCTTCAGTACCCGGATAGAGTTTTCCATGTCATCGATAAACATACTTTCAGTGATTTCGATTTCTATATATTGTGGATCTACCTGGTGTTCTTCGAGGCACATTTTTAGTTTCTCTACAAACCCTTCTGATTTAATTTGTCTGACTGAAGCATTGATAGCGATATGATCAATCGCTACTCCTTGTCGTTGCCAGATAGCGATCTGTTTTATGACTGAACGAATAATCCATGTGCCGATAGGTAAAATTTGCCCGGTCTCTTCGGCGATGGTGATGAACTGGTCAGGCGGTATTAGTCCGTGGATAGGGTGTCGCCAGCGAACCAGGGTTTCGGCGCCACAGGCGCGTCCGCTCTTAAGGCAGATTTTGGGTTGGTAAACCAGAAATAATTCGTCTCGTTCAACTGCATGATAAAGTGCGCTCTCAAGTGCGATACGTTTCATTGCGTGAGCATTCATATGGTTGTCAAAGACACGATAGTTGCCGCCGCCAGCTTGCTTGGCGCGATACATTGCAATATCTGTATTTTTTATAAGAGTCTCTGCGTTTTTACCATGCTTTGGATAAACGGCGATGCCGACGCTGGAATCAATGAAATGTTCATGAAAGTCGATAATGATAGGTTGTGAGAGATCGTCGATAAGTTGTTTTGCCACCATTTCAGCATATTTTGTTGAGCTGACATTAGGCAAAAGTATCAGAAATTCGTCTCCGCCAAAACGCGCGGTAATCGCTTCCTGGCATGTTGTGCTCTCAAGCTTTTTTGCGACATGTTGAAGTAATTTGTCGCCTGCTTCATGGCCTTGTACATCGTTAACGTGCTTGAAGCGATCGAGATCAATAAACAAGAGCACTAATGATGCCCCATTTTTGTTTGCGCGGCGTATCAGTGTATTGAGCTGCTCGACAAAATGCGCTCGGTTAGACAGGCCGGTAAGTGGGTCAAAGTTAGCGCGACGGTAAAGTTTTTCTGCATCTTGTGTTGAGCGTATAGCAACTCCTACGCGGCGGCTAAAACTTTCGAGTGGTGAGATGAGCGATTGAGTGTCAATTTGTGCGTTGGTGAAACCCACAGCCATGTACGCGATCAGTACATTATTTGACATTACCGGGCATACTATTAATTGAGTCATGCCAAGTTCAGACAGTGTGCTGAAAAGCCTTGGAAACTCTTGCCTGGAATGATAACAGCTGGTGCCGCTATCTCTGGGTAAGGCATTGTCGTTCAGTATGGTGCATTTGCGCGGTTTATCTTTCGTCATGTCTGCAATGGCTGCATCGTAGCGCAGACTTTGAAGCTCGTCGTTCTGGTTTTCCGGTAGAAGGCAAAGCATACTTTGCTGGCAGTTAAAAATATCACAGATCTCGCGTAATATTAATTCGCTGATATTGCGAATATCTTCACCAGTTAAGATCGACTCGTCGATAACGGTTAAGCCTTTAAGTGTTCGAAACTGTTTTCCCAATTTTTCTGACATGCTGTTAAAAGATTTCGCGAGCTGTCCAATTTCATCATTGCTCTCGACGTGTAGCGCTTCATAAAAGTTTTGAGTGGCCAGGCGTTGCGTAGCATGGGTTAGGGTGGTTAATGGGGCAACAATTTTTCGTATTTGACGGCTGCTTATCAAGGTAACTAATAGTAGGATCGAGAAGGCGATGACAGTTAGTGCTTGCGCAGAATCTGTCGATGTCAGATTTATGTTGTCACCGTGTTTTGCAGCCTTGATATGCCATGATTCAGAATTGAATGCTGAGATAAGGTTAATGCTTCGACTTTGTGTAATGGCATCGGTTTTTATTCTGTTAGTGCTGTCCAGTAAACGTATTTCACCCTCTTCCTCGCCACGGTCTATCAAGGCGAGGAGTTTGTCATTGCTATAAATTTCATAAAGAGTGTGTGAGTTGGCTACTTCGTTAAACCAGAGAAACTTTGGATCTATAATTCCAATTATTGCAGTTTTTTTTGACTCGTTGTTATAACGGTGATGAAGAGCGATATGTGTGTCACCATTTTTTGTTGTAATCGTTACTATCCTTGCATCGCCAATTTTTATTGCTAGTTGTAAAAATAATTTTTCATCGCCGTACAGTGATTTCCATTGATTGTTATGGTTTGATATGGCAATAGCAGAAAACATATTGCTTGCAGACTTTATGTCGAAATGGCTAAATCCAGGTTCGATTATTTCATAATCAAACTGGTGTAGTGCAGCGTCAGCAGTGGTTAGTTTGCTACGTATTGCTTCAGCAAAATTTTTAGCATCAAATCCTAGTTGTTTTTCCAGGTTTTGTGTTGACAGATTTTTCAGTTCATTACTGAAATAGGCGACAGTAATGGCAACCGGCACTACAGCAGTGAGTAGAAATAAAAGAAACAGGCGTAGGCCGATTTTGGATTGTTTGAGCATTTTTATATGCTTTATTGCTGGCTGTCACTGTTACCAAAGTCACCGAAATTAGCGCCTAGCCCAACAAAGGCGTCATTGGCTGCACGTACAATGTCATCTCTGCTTGTGGCAGCGGTTAGTGGGCCGTTGCTGGCACTATCCGGGCCAATGCTGTAGAGGTCATAATCTGAATTTAGCGGTACTTCGCCTTTAAACTTTCGAAATTGTCCATTACCTTTGACGTTGGTATGATTTAAAAACTCATAGGGTTGCCCCCATGGGTTGAGCATGTCGTCCATACGAAGCTTAGCCAGGTCGTCGGGTAAGCCGCCCATTGTCACGTCGTAATGGACAATGGCCAGTTCTATTGATTGGATATCGACCCTTGCGAGGGCAATATTTTTGCGTTGAATGTGGTTCTGATACGAGGGTATTGCCGCAGAAGTGAGCAGTGCGATGATGGCAATGACCACGATCAACTCGATCAGGCTGAGGCCGCTTTGTTGGTGACGTAGTTTCACGGTGCTTATGTATTTTCCTTGTCTGTTGGGAGTGGTGGCCCATCAACTGATTTTTGTCGCTTCTTATAGCCATACATATATGTCGGTACGGTGGCCAAAACTCTTGAGCTTTGATATTGAATAATTAGATGAAAGTGATAAGTAAGGCGCGCCAAGCCAAGGTTTTGGCGTTATGGATGCTTTTGGAGCGGGTGATGGGGATCGAACCCACATTCTCAGCTTGGGAAGCTGATGTTCTACCATTGAACTACACCCGCGCGGCCAGTAATTATACACAGTGATTAGGGCCTGGCTGATCACGGATTATTGTCTTGCTTGTGTTAAAATGTCACCATGTCTGAAGCGATAACCATTGATTTAAATGGCGAACAACGCCAGCTTTTAGCTAGCGCAACGGTCGCCGATTTACTGGCACAGCTGGAGTTGGCTGGCCGCCGTGTCGCAGTTGAAGTTAATCTCGAAATCGTGCCGCGTAGTGTCTATAGCAACCATGTTTTGAACACGGGCGATCGTGTCGAGGTTGTTCAAGCCATTGGTGGTGGTTGAGTAAATTAAAGAGGCGAGTATGTCCACAGTAGTAACCCTGAAAAATTCTAATAACGCTGACGATAACCTGATTATTGCTGGAGTTTCCTACCAATCGCGTTTATTGGTGGGTACTGGGAAATATAAGGATTTTGCCGAGAGCAAGGCCGCCATCGAGACCAGTGGCGCTGAAATTGTCACCGTAGCTATTCGTCGCAGTAACATCGGTCAAAACCCCGATGAACCCAATTTGCTCGATATTATTACGCCGGATAAATACACCATTTTGCCAAATACCGCAGGTTGTTATACGGCCGCAGACGCAGTGCGTACCTGCCGTTTGGCGCGCGAATTGTTAGGCGGCCACGACCTGGTTAAGCTCGAAGTTTTGGGTGATGAAAAGACCTTGTTCCCCGATATTACTGCCACGCTTGAAGCGGCCGAAATACTGATTAAAGATGGCTTTAAAGTTATGGTTTACACCAATGACGATCCTATTATCGCCAAGCGCTTGGAAGAAATGGGTTGTGTCGCCGTTATGCCATTGGCTGCGCCTATTGGCTCTGGTCTTGGTATTTGCAATCCCTATAATATTCGCATGATTGTAGAAAATGCCTCAGTACCTATTCTGGTCGATGCCGGTGTCGGTACCGCATCTGATGCCGCCATTGCGATGGAACTGGGTTGCGATGGTGTGCTGATGAATACCGCTATTGCAGCGGCCAAAGCCCCGGTGTTAATGGCGTCTGCAATGAAAAAAGGGGTTGAGGCCGGGCGCGAGGCGTACCTCGCCGGGCGCATGCCGCGTAAACTTTACGCTAATGCGTCGTCGCCACTAGACGGTACTTTTTTCTAATTTTTGATTTCTGATCATTAAATTCGTTTTAACTTATGAATGCCGCTTTGCCTGAGGACACCAAGCATCATCGTCCTATCCGCAGCTATGTGCGTCGCAGCGGCCGCCTTACTGAGGGGCAGGCGCGCGCGTTGGAGCTGCTTTGGCCGCGTTTTGGTATCGAGCCAGATGATAATGTGCTTGATTATCAGCAATTATTTGCTCGCAATGCACCGACTTTCGTCGAGATCGGCTTTGGTATGGGCCAGTCACTGGCCGAAATGGCAAGACAGCGGCCAGAGCATAATTTTATTGGTATCGAGGTGCATCGGCCAGGTGTTGGTAGTCTTCTGTGCCAGATCAAAGAGTTTGATCTGGGCAATGTTCGTGTGATCAGTGCCGATGCGGTGGGAATAATGACGGTTGCAATACCGTTACATTCGTTGGATGGCGTCTACCTGTTTTTTCCTGACCCTTGGCATAAAAAACGCCATCACAAGCGTCGTATTGTGCAAACATCGTTTGTCGATATGATTGTGCAGCGTATTAAGCCCGGCGGCATTTTTCATATGGCGACCGACTGGGAAGACTACGCAGAACATATGCTGCAAGTTGGCGAAGCTTGCGACGGCTTGTTAAACGCTGTCGGTAAAGGAAACTTTATGCCCGATACCGGTAATCGTGTTGAAACCAAGTTTGAGCGACGCGGTCTACGCTTAGGCCATGGTATATGGGATCTTGTTTTTGTTAGGAATGATTAGCTAAAAGGAATACATTGATGACAGAGTCTGTTCGTTTTTCTGAGCTACGAGATTGGCTTGGTGGACGCATTGTGGGACAGCCACAATTGGTTGATCGATTGTTAATAGCATTGTTAGCAGATGGTCATTTGCTGGTTGAGGGGCCGCCAGGTCTGGCTAAAACGCGTGCTATTCGCAGTCTTGCCGAAGGTGTTCACGGTAGTTTCCAGCGTATACAGTTCACGCCCGATCTTTTGCCGGGTGATGTAACCGGCAGTGATATTTTTCGGCCACAAACCGGTGCCTTCGAGTTTCAGTCCGGCCCGATTTTTCACAATCTGGTGCTGGCCGATGAGATTAACCGCGCTCCCGCTAAAGTCCAGTCGGCATTATTAGAGGCCATGGCMGAGCGTCAGGTCAGTGTCGGCACAACGACTTATACGTTGCCGGATTTRTTTATGGTCATGGCAACACAAAACCCGATTGAGCAGGAAGGTACTTATCCCCTGCCAGAGGCGCAATTGGATCGTTTCCTCATGCACGTTTTAGTTGATTATCCTGATGCGGAAACCGAGCGCAGCATTTTAAGGTTAGTACGTGACGAGGAAAGTAAGGGGCAAGAGAGCAACTTCGAAGCGTTAACAGAAGAGACCGTTAAATCGGCACGGCAGCAAGTATTGCAAATGCATATGGCCGATGCGGTGGARGAATATATTGTGCAACTGGTGRTGGCAACGCGTCGTCCCGAAGCCTATGACGAWGAATTGGCAAGTTGGCTCGATTATGGTGGCAGCCCCCGCGCAACCTTGGCGCTAGACCGCTGTGCCAGAGCGCATGCCTGGTTACGTGGCAATGATTTTGTTACGCCGGATGATGTGCAATCTATTGCGCACGATGTGTTACGTCATCGCCTGATTACCAGTTTTCAGGCCGAAGCCAATGGCATCGATACCAAAGTGGTGATCGATCGTTTATTAAGCCGGGTGCCGGTCGCCTAAGTTTTACTGTTATGGCCAAGGGTGCAAAAACAGATATCGCCAGTCTTATAGCCCTGCGCTTTGGCGCAGCGCGGTTAAATCTGTTTGCAAAAAGTCGGGCACAAAGTGTACTYRCTGGCTCGGTGARATCTCATTTTCGTGGACGCGGGCTGGATTTTGAAGARGTGCGTCATTACCACCCGGGTGACGACACGCGCACTATAGATTGGCGTGTCACTGCGCGAACGGGTGTGACCCACACCAAACTCTTTCGGGAAGAAAGGGAGCGCCCTGTTTTTGTTGCCATTGATCAACGTCGATCAATGGCTTTTGGTAGCCACCAGTGTTTTAAATCGGTACAGGCCGCTGAAGTGGCGGCTTTACTTGGTTGGGCGGCGCTGAGACAAAGTGACCGTATCGGTGGTCTCGTTTTTAACGATCAGCAGCATGAAGAGGTAAGACCTAAACGCAGCCAGCACTCTATTTTGCAATTACTGCATCAAATAGATAATTTTAATAATGCTTTATTGCAGTCAGAGCATACTGATTCGCCAAACCAGATCAACGACATTGCGCTTGAGCTGCGACAGATCGCACGACCAGGCAGTGCGTTGTTTATTATCAGCGATTTTCATGGCCTCAATGAGATAGGCTTGCAGCAGTTATATCAACTTAAACGCCATAATGATGTCACCGCCATTGTTATTTCAGACCCAATGGAATCGCAATTACCGAGTAAGGGTGGCTCGGTGTTAAGTGATGGTGAGCGTCGCTTCTCTATTAATTTATCGAGTAAAAATTTAAGACAAGAGTTCGCCGAACGAGCTAACCAACGCCGCAACGCCTTGAAGCAAAATTTTATTCAATACGGCATTCCAGTTATTGAAATCAGTACAAATGATGATGCGCAATCCGTGCTCGAGCAACTCTATGGCAAACGTCGGCGCCGCCCGCTCGGTGTTAAAAAGCAAGTGTTTAGCTAATGCCGAAAAATCAATCAAATAATCCGTTAGACCAGTTGCCACCGTTGCATCTGCCAGACCCCATCTCGTTTTGGCCGCCGGCAATAGGTTGGTGGGTGTTGGCCGTCTTGCTTGTCTTGACTGTAATATTTTTTGTTTACTATTTTATAAAACGGAAACATAAAAATCGATTGAAGAAAGCGGCTGTTTGCGAGCTGGATCTACTCTGGCAATCATACAAAAAAGATAACGACGCCGAGAAATATGTTGTTGCCGCGAATCGTTTGCTAAAACAATTTGTTTTACAGCAGTACCCACATAAAAACTTTCATACGCTTTCAGGTGATCAATGGCTGATTGGCCTTGCTGAATTATCGCCCAAATCAAATTTTAACCCCGACTCGGCTGCGATTTTATTAACAATTTACGAAAAAGAACATGATTATGTCGGCAACGATGTGCAGGCTTTGCATGCGTTAATTGCACAATGGTTTAAAGGCCTGCGTATAACATCATGCTAGAGATTGAATGGCCTTGGGTTTTCTTGTTGTTACCGTTACCGCTGGTGGTGTACTTCTTTATGCCGCCAGCTGTCACTCAGGACAGCGCGCTGCGTGTGCCATTTCTCCAGGATGTAATTCAGCTGCATGGCGACGGTAGCGCCAGTAAATCACGCTCCTGGTTGTCACTAACATTGCTAGTACTAATTTGGGTGTTATTGTTACTGTCATGCAGTAGGCCAAATTACGTCGGCCAAGCAGTGCAATTGCCGAGTGCCGCGCGCGACCTTATGCTTGCCGTAGATATCTCTGGCAGCATGGAGGAGGCCGACATGGAAATCGATGGCCGCCCAGTGCGTCGTATCGAGGCGGTTAAGGCAGTCGTTGGTGAGTTTGCTCAACGTCGTAAAAGTGATCGACTTGGCCTGATTTTGTTTGCTGATCAAGCGTATTTACAAGCACCATTAACCTTTGATCTGGCAACCGTCAAACAATTATTAGATGAGGCACAATTAGGTTTTGCCGGAACTAAAACCGCGATAGGTGATGCCATTGGCCTGGCGATAAAGCGTATGGTAGAGCGGCCGGCAGAAAGTCGTGTGGTTGTGCTACTAACAGACGGTGCCAACAATGCCGGTAAGGTTGAACCTTTGGAAGCCGCCAAGCTCGCTGCCGAACAAGGCATTACGTTGTATACCATTGGCATTGGTGCAGGTGAGCAGGTGGTGCGTTCATTCTTTGGCTCGACCGTGGTTAACCCCTCGCGTGATCTGGATGAGGGCACTTTAAGAGAGATTGCTAGCATAACCGGTGGTAAATATTATCGTGCTAAAAACGTTGAGGAGTTACAGAAAATATACGCCGAGCTCGATAAAATCGAGCCGGTGGATCAAGATGCCGAAACCTTTCGGCCGCGCGATGCCTTGTATTATTGGCCCTTTGCTTTAGCGCTCTTGTTGAGTGCCTTGCTGGCGTTATTGGCCAGGCTGCGCTGATGTTTGAATCTATCACTAACGTCTTGTACGGTTTTCATTTTATTCGCCCCCTATGGTTATTGGCGATAATACCGTTGTTATTGCTTGCTGCGTCGTTGCTGGCAGCACAACTTCGTAATAAACGATGGTCAGAAGTGATTGACCCTGATTTGTTAGAGCATTTGCTCGATACCTCGGCAACTGTAAAAAAACGTTGGCCGATCTATATACTGGGTATGGCCTGGATGCTTTCTTGTGTCGCATTGGCTGGCCCGAGTTGGCAGAAGCTGCCGCAGCCTGTGGAGAAAAAAACCGATGTTATGGTGGTCATTGTTGATATGACTCTGTCAATGTATGCGACTGACGTGACACCATCGCGATTACTGAGGGCGCGCTATAAATTGTTAGAGTTGTTGGCGCAACGCCGGGAAGGACAAACTGCATTAATCGCCTATTCGGGTGATGCTCATATTGTATCGCCATTAACCGACGACAGTAAAACTATTGCAGCGCTGGTACCAGCATTATCGCCTGAAATTATGCCGACCATTGGTAATAATGCGGGTGCAGCGTTTACTATTGCCGCAGAGCTTATTGGTGCGTCGAGCAGCCAGTCAGCACGTATTGTTTGGCTGACAGATGAACTATTAGATAAAGATCGCAAGCCTATTGAATCGGTATTGGCCCAATACACCATTGATCTCGTCGTCATAGGTGTTGGTAGTGAGCGAGGCGGTTTAATCAAATTGTCCACGGGTAAATTTATTAAAGACAATAGCGGTAAGCTGATTACAGCAAAACTGAACCGTTCTGAACTGAAACAGTTTGTTACTGCTCAAGGTGGGCATTACACCGATCTCAGCAGCGATAACAGCGATATTAACACTGCCCTGTCTGAATCGTTATTTGATAAGAGCGATACTGGCTCTGGTAATACTAGTCAAGAGAGCCAACGCACTGTTGAACGCTGGAAAGACCAAGGAGCCTGGTTGCTATTGCTGCTGATTCCGGTTGCCTTGTTTTCATTTCGCCGGGGCTGGGTATTAAGCGTCGCTTTTTGTGCCGTGTTGATACTGCCGCCAGAAACGTACGCCGCCACGTGGCAAGACTTATGGTTAAGCAAAGATCAACAGGCAAGCAAGGCCTTGGAACAAGGCAAAGTCGACGAAGCCGCTGAGCTGTTCGAGAATGCACAATGGAAAGGTGCCGCTAATTACCAGTCTGGTAAGTTCGCAGAGTCTGCGAAAAATCTGGAGGGCATCGACGAGGCCAATGCGCATTACAATCGTGGCCATGCACTGGCCCATGAAGGGAAATTAGAAGACGCGATAGCCGCCTACGATAGTGCATTAGGCTTGCAGCCCGATATGGAAAATGCAAAAAAAGCCAAGGCACTGATTGAGCAATTATTAAAACAAAAACAAGATCAAGAGCAGCAAGACCAGGAAGGCGAAGAAGACAAGGAGGGTGAAGGTGAAAATGACGGTAAGCAACAAGGTGGTTCACAATCTAACGAGTCTAATGAAGCCGATGGAAGTGGCGAGTCTGAACAGTCAGAGCAACAGAGCGAATCGAATTCCGATAGTGACGCCGCCGCAGAGCAGCAAGATGCTTTTCAAGCAGAAACTGACACTAATGAAGGCGAGAAAAAAAATCCTGGCGAAGAGGCTAAGTCGCAGGCTGCATTAGAAAATGAAGCTGCGGCGTCGTTAAGCGAGGTTGAACAGCTTAGCGCACAACAAAGCGAGGCCTTGCAACAATGGCTACGGCAAATACCGGATGACCCGGCGGGTTTGTTGCGTAGGAAATTTCAATATGAGCGACAACTGCGTGAACGTGAAGGTGCAGTTATTGAGCCAGAGGAAGACGGACAGATATGGTAATACGCGTTTTAATCTTTATCGCCTTGTTGCTCATCAGTAGCACAAGCTTCGCGCTCACCGCACAGGTGGATCGTAGCTCGTTGGCACAAAACGAAACAATGATTTTACAACTTCAAAGCGATGGCCGTCAGGACTTGTCTGGTCTTGATTTAAGCCAACTGCGTAAAGACTTCGAGGTTACTGGCCGCTCAACACAAAGCAGTATCAATATTACCAACGGGGAGAAAAAATCAAACACCGTCTTAACCTTATCACTTAAGCCGCTGCGCGCTGGAGATTTGCACATACCCGAGTTTGAGCTGGATGGCAAAAAATCCAGAGCAATAAACGTTTTCGTCACAGAGCCTTTACAAGTTGATAGCGCCACCCAAGACCGGGCAGTGTTTATGGAAACAGAGTTTGATAAAACCGAGGTGATGGTTGGTGAGCAGCTATTGTTTACCTTACGAATTTTATACGCTACCGAATTATCCAATGCCAGTTTGCCTGAATTTCAGCTAGACGGCGTCGGTACGGAAGAGTTGCCCGAACAACGTTATCAGAGAACCATTGATGGCAAACGTTATGGCGTGATCGAACGTCGTTATGCCTTGTTCCCGGATAAAGAAGGTGAGCTAACTATCCCGCAACAAGAGCTTAACGCCACCATCGGTGGTGGTATGAATCGTTTTGGTTTTAGCATTGAGAACTTTGGTCAAGGCAGTCAACAGATTCGTGTAGCCTCAGATGAACTGTCGATCACAGTGCAGTCCATCCCTGATGGACAATCGCGCGGAGACTGGTTGCCAGCGAACCAATTGACCTTAATAGAAAGCTGGGGCAGTGACCCAGGCAAGATTCGCGTAGGTGAACCATTACTCAGAAAAATTCAGCTTACCGTTGAGGGCGTACCTGCCGCACGTTTGCCAGAAATCCGCCTGGCAGATATATCAGGCATTAATATTTACCCTGAAAAACCCGAATTAAATAGTGAGAGCACAGACAAAGGCGTGACCGGTCAACGTACAGAAACAATAGCGCTAATCCCAACACAGCAAGGCAATTATACATTACCAAAAGTATCGGTGAAATGGTGGGATACAAAAAACAAACGTTTCCAAACCGCTGAACTGCCTGAAAAAACATTGACCATATTGCCTGCTATAAGTAATGGCGCTCCAATTATTGATTTGCCACTACTCGGTAATCAGTCCTCATTGAATGAGGGGAATGTTAGCGCAAAAATTAATGGGAATGGTGTTCAAACGTGGTGGCAATATTTAGCATTATTCTCAACCCTTGCGTGGTTGTTAACGTTGGCCTATTTGTGGGCAACGAAAAACCAGCGTAGCCAACAGCCAATGGCACCAACGGAAGAGGTGAATCCAACCTTACGTCATGCTTATCACGAACTTAAAAAACAGTGTTTTTCCAACGACGCGGCATCAACAAAGGCATCACTGGAAAAATGGCTGGCCCTGCGTTTTCCTGAACTAGGTAATGGCGCATTAAGTGAAAAGGTGGCGCGATTAAATGATGCCGTATTAACAGAGCAAGTGAATCATCTAAATAATTGTTTGTACGGTGTTGGTTCCAGTGCTGAATGGCAGGGTGCTAATTTAGCGAAAGTGATCGATCAGCTAGATAAAAGAAAAAATGATAAAAAACGTGATGGCTTAGCGCCACTCTACCCAATTATTCATGCTAATCGATGATCATTTGTTCGCAGTATTGATTAATTCGTTGCGGGTTTTATAAGAAAGAATTGTGATTGCTAAAACGCCCGTAACAATGTTAGCCGCAATCAGCGCCTTGTTGCCAATGGCAATGCCGTAAAAGAGCCAAAAAAATACGCCAATCGTAAATGAGCTATACATAGTCAATGAAAGCGACCGAGTATCGCCACTCTTAATGGTCTTGATGGCTTGCGGTAAAAACGATACCGTTGTACAGATCGCAGCGATATGATCAAGTAAATCGATAGTCATGTGTTCGCCTTTAGTTCTAATTAATATAAATGTGACAGGTTGGATGTTATCGTGTAATTGAATGTTTTTTTGGCAGAAATGTTATAAATTAAAGGGCTGGCTCTAATCTCTTATAGTCTTTATTTGGCATGGTTTTTCGTCTTATCTCTAACGGGTTTCGTGGTGAGTGTGTCTGTTTAGGAAAAAGCAATCAAAACTATCCCTGACCGTCAAGGAGAGAAGCGGAGGCGGTTGATCCCCGACAGGCAACGCTGATTTATTTTTTTCGTGATGAGGAGCAATAGCGAGTGATGGAGAAAAATAAACAGCTATAGTTGCCGTAGAGCCATTGAGGTAGTGCTACGCAGCCAGCGACGAGCTTGCGATATTGTGGCGTAGCGGCACGAACACAGGGCGGTCGGTGCAAAAGGAATCAGTTGCCGCGTAAACGAGTCGATTTTGCACAGGGAAGTGCAAAATCTATCACGAGATAGCGACACAATCACTATGTTTCAATTACTATAAATATGGTTTGTTTAGTAAGGCGTATAAATGACAATAATTAGTTTTAAATACACCAAAAGTGCGGTAAATCGTGCTGGAAGTAAATTACTTGATACAACATCCATTGATAGTGTTGAAGCTAAGTGTATTCTTGATAATTGGAGGGCTTGTCATATAGCGCCCCTTAATAGTTTTCAAAAATCGTTAAGACTAAATCTGAAAAAAATTGACGCTCAAGCTTGGGTGTCTCAAAGGCTGAAGCGTACGCCATCTATTCTCTCAAAACTCAAGAGACATCCGAAAATGATGCTGGCCAGAATGCAGGATATTGGAGGTATTCGAGCGGTTGTTCAAAACATGAAAAGAGTACGAGAGATTGAGGCTGAATACAAAAAAGGAACGAAAGTATTTACGGTTATTAATGGTGGGAAGGACTACATAAATTATCCTAAAACATCTGGATACCGAAGTGTTCATATAGTATTCAAATACAACAATGGTGTTTCGATTGAGCTGCAAATCCGAACACAAATACAGCATGCTTGGGCTACTGCAGTTGAGACAATGGGGACGTTTCTTGAACACTCGTTGAAATCCAGTGAGGGTCCAGAAGAGTGGTTGGATTTTTTTTCATTAGCCAGTTCTGCTTTCGCGATTCTAGAGAGTACTCCTAGAATTTCTGGGTTTGACAAATTGTCAGATCAGGAAACGTTCGAAAAGTTATTGCAGACTGCAGAACGGTTAGATGTTTTAAGTAAATTAGCAGGTTTTCGGGTTGCTGCAAGACACATAAAAGATGATAAAAAGAAAGGTCACTACCATCTCATTACATTAGATTTGGATGAATCAAAAGTGTATATACAAAGCTACGAACGAAAAGATGTGAACCTTGCAAATATTGAGTATTCAAGGAAAGAATCAGAGATCAATGAAGGTAAAAACATGCAAGTCGTATTGGTTTCATCAGAATCAGTTAAGGCACTCAAAAAGTCATATCCAAGTTATTTTTTGGATGCCGATCTTTTTGCAAAGCAAATAATCTCTGTAGAAAAAAAACTAGCGAAATTATCCAATAAATAGATGGCGAAAAATGCACGCTGACGGGCATGGAGAGCGAAGCGGGGGCCGTTAGTCGCCGATAGTCCACGCCGTCTGCTCTTTCGTAGTGAGGAGCGTTAGCGAGTGATGGAGAAATGCACCGGTGGGTCTGGCACAGGCAGGAGCGGCTTTTACCTGTGGGTCTGGCACAGGAGTGTACGTAGAGCCATTGTGGAAGGTATGACGGAGTGTAACGAGCGAAGGATGAGGGATGTTATACGAAGTCGTGCCGGACGCAGGACGGTTGGGGCTAAGTGCCCTTGGGGTGCAAAAGGAATCAGTTGTCGCACTCCATAAGGGCACTTCCTTCGGGGCGCGTTGGCGAGGCGATTTTTGGCAGGGATGTCATAAAATCAATACCGAGGTAGCGGCACTATCGGGTTTGTTCTGGTTTTATATTGAGAGTTTGGTAGAGTTCGTCTAGATAGTCTGCTTTGGTTTGTGCGCTAACTCTTTGGCCTGGTGCTTTCCCGCGGATTCGGATTTGATTCTTCCGTGAATGCGTTTATACAATCACATGCGGCAAGTAGCGTGATAAATCCTGGGTAATTATTGAGCTATCTTCTCGAATAGAGATGCCTGCGGCTTCATCGTTGATCAGCCATGAACCTATTAGTGTGTAGTTGTTATCGAAGCGTGGTAACGGGTAATAGCTTTGATAGATGTAGCCTTCTTCGCCGTAAGGGCCWTCGATATTGTTTTGTAGTTGACCATCTTTGATGATGCTGATGTTGGCGCCTTCTCTCGAGAATAGCGGTTTTTTGACAAAGGTGCCGGTACTGATATGT
>NVRF01000017.1 GCA_002400775.1 Gammaproteobacteria bacterium | reverse complement strand
GTATATTGCTTGTATGTTCGTTTCTGACTCATTATGGTACCTTAATAGTTGATAATAATTATCTCTTATTAATGTGTCCGCTGCTATTAGACCACTACAATGGGCCGTAACTAGTAATTTTGCATAATTGATAGTTTGTAAAATCAAATTAAAAGGAACGAGTAAGACATAAATGGATAATCAATTAAACAATCTAGGTTCAGAGATAGATGTTGCTATTAAGGAAAGCGATATTCCGGCATTGAACGCTTTGATAGATAGATGTAACAAAGCACTAGAAAGCATAGACTTTCAATATAGAGCCATTATTCATTTTTTTAAGGCAAACTGTTACAGCGCTCTGGCTAGCATGCAATCTGGTGAACCAGACTATATGTGGAGCTGGCAGCAAAACGATAAAGTTCTTGAGATACTAAGTTTGCGAAGAGCGGTATCTGAGCCTGAGTTTTCTAAGTTAGAATTAATTTTTCAATGTAAGATACTAACTAATCTGGGAAACAACCTTAATCAATTCGGTCGATTTATTGAGGCAATACAAGCGTGGGATTTTGCATTAAGCCTAGTGCCTAATTTTGCCATGGCTCTAGGGAATAAAGGTGTTGGAGTTATTCATTATGCCCGAAGTCTTTATGACTATGGACATGCAGGGATTTTATTTTCTCACGCCAAAAATTATTTAAAGGAATCTATATCTCAAGGCGCACTTTGGGATAGTGGATTACACCCCGAAGCCAAGGAGTACTTTAGACAGAATTACAATCGCGCTGAAAACTATCTAGAAAAAATTGCCTATGATTTTGAGTTCAACCTTGATCAATGGCCAATTGGAGAAAACAAAAAAGAAGTAGCGTATCGTACTTGGTGCTTGAGGCACTGTCTGTTTTTGTCACCATTGAATGACGTGTGCAGAAAATCTGCTTCTGCACGAGATGTTCTTCACCTCCCCAGCCACACTTATAAAATTAATGAGGAGCCTCGTTTCCCAAATTACTACAATCTATTGAAGCAGGAGTATGTCACTGCACGTTTTGTGTTATTCGAATCTAGTGGCAATAAGAATGAACACATATCGGATCGAGATGTTCTGCTTATAAATGGTTTTGATGGCGTTCAGTTTGGGTACAGAGCTGAACAGCTTAAAACCGCTTATCGTTTGGCATATTCACTATTTGATAAAATCGCGCTTTTCTTAAATGAATACTATGAAGTTGGCTTGAAAGCTAGGGGCTGTTCTCAATTAAGCCATATTATGGTAGCGACCAAGCTTAACATTGCCTGATATGTCACCGCTAAACGTTCATACCGAGTGGCAATTCGACGATAGTGCTTTAGCTTTTGAAACACTCGTTCGACCAGGTTTCGTTCACGGTATATATGCGCATCGCACTCTCTCATGATTATTCTGTTGCTCTTGGGCGGAATAACCGGAATGGCTTGAGTCGCTTCGATGACAGCAATAAATGAATCGGCATCATAGCCTTTATCAGCAATCACATAATCGGCTGTAAAACCTTGTATTAGCGCATTTGCTTGCTTAATTTCAGAATGCTGCCCCGCCGTCAGTATAAAACGAATGGGGTTACCCAAGGCATCTACAGCAGCATGAATTTTGGTGCTCAAACCACCGCGTGATTTACCCATGGCCTCTTCATGTTGGAGTTTTTTTTGCCGCACCATGCTGGTGAACTCGGACAATACTGCCATCGACCATCAGGTATTCAAGGTCCGCATTATCCGCAATCGCATCAAAAATGCGAACCCAATGGTCTTTATGCGCCCAGCGGTTATAGCGAACGTATACTCGGTGCCAGTAACCGAACTTGGTTGGCAAATCGCGCCAGGGTGAGCCTGTTCTGGCAATCCACAAGACCGCTTCAAGAAATAGGCGGTTATCAGCCGCTGTTACCCCGCAATCGCTTGATTTTCCAGGCAATAAGTCTTTGACTCGTTTCCACTGATCATCACTCAAAATTGCTCGGCCCATGGTTTTCCTCCACGGAAAGATTGTAGGATACCTATGGATTATAGGTACATGTTAAACTTAATTGAGAACGCCCCCTAGTGTAGTTACTGGCTTTCTATCTCTGCCTTCAGTATGAAACACTATGCTGGTAAGTTACTTATTGTTGTTTCGATAATGCTAAGTGCAGGCTGTGATAGCGAGCCTCGGTCATCTCGGTTGTCTCAGTCACCTGAGTCGACAGTATCGGTGCAGGGTAGTCAGGCCGATAATATTTTAAATCACCTTTGTGGTGGGTGCCATGTATTACCTAAGCCAGCAACAAAAACAGCTGCAGAGTGGCCGTCGGTAGTCTGGCGTATGCAAACACATCGTTCGCAGCGGGCCATGCAATTACTTAGTGAGACTGAGATTAACGAGATTACAGAGTATTTAATTCAAAATGCAAAGGAACAATAAATTGAAGCGCCAGTTATTATTCATAGTGTTGTTAAGTGTTCTTACCGTTGCTTGTGGCAAAGGTGAAAAGGCGCGTATCCCGGCACAGGTTTGGAAGGATATTACGTTCAAAATTGAAACGCACCCCTATCCCGTGCGCGCAGGGCATAATGAGATTTGGTTGAAAGCGACTAAGCTTGAAGGGGGGCCAGCATGGAACCTGGTTGTTTCTATGCGTGCCAATGCGTCGCAAGAGTGGGTGCAGTCAGTGCAAGATGGTCATATTGGAGTGTTTCGTCGTGCCGTCAAAATTACTGAGGGGGATCGATATCTTTATATGCACCTACGCCGTGGCAAGTCAGAGACCGAGCTTAAGTTTGAGCTGCCCTGGGTCGAGAAATAACTAAGACTGTTTTTGTTGCTTAAGGCGTTGTTCTAATTTCGGGCTCGCTTGCCAGCGACGCAGTAATAAAATTTTGTCGCCACCGCGGCTCTCGGCACATCGCGGACAGGTTAGATGGCAAAGATACATTTCTTTCGGCAGCTTACCTTCGTCTAACAAGCCTTGCTGAAGTACGCGTGCGCTATTGCGTAGAGTCGCCATCGTTCCTTGATGGATTATGCAGCGAACATTAAAGCCGACAGGTAGATATTTAATCAGTCGTGATGGTGAATTGCTCGTTTCAATGAGACGTAGCATTTCACCGCCCAGCATACCTGTCTTGGTTAAGACTAAACCGGGCCAAAGTTCTGTTAGTTCGAGGTCACTAATGGCATTAGCTTGCCGCATTAAATAGTTGGCATACCCCAGTGGCATATGCAGGAACGTAGGTATTGATAGGGAGTGTACACAGTGACCACTAAGGTCAAGATCTTGCCCGTCCCATTCTGCCGGATAGTGTTCGGGACAGCCACAGTCCAGGGTCATCGGGTCAGCGGTTCTTGAAATAGCCACGCGCAGTGGCGAATATATTAATAAAAAACATCCAGAAGCCAATAGCCATAATGGTCGCCGGGATGCTAATGGTTAGCCCGTAATAGGCATGCACAGCAGCTTGCCGTTCCAGCTCGCCTGCGCGCATCAGTGTACCTTCAGTGATGCCAAATACCATTAATGTAGTATAGAAACCCACTACGCCTGCGGCCGTCCACCAAAATGAGTGGCTGATTAATCGACTTGACCAGATTTGGCAGCCAGCGATGCGCGGAAATAAATAATAGCTCATCGCCATACTTATTAATACCATGCCACCGACTAGGTTGATGTGCGCATGAGCCAAGGGGTCAATCATATGGCCAGGGCCACTAACGGGTGTGCCGACAGAGACCAACCAATCACGAATGCCAGGCAAGACCTGAACAACGCCGTGTGTGGTTCCGATAAACAAAAAGAATGCTGAGCCTAATAAAAAGACAATCAGGCGTTGATCTTGGTCACTGGAGGGCATTTAGGGTGCTTCTAGAGGCTGATAACCTAATATCAGGTTATCAGCACTGAGAAAAGTTCAGACTACAGGTGGCTAGGATATGCTGCCGTACGGAATACCTAGTCGTCTTTGTTGGCGAGTGAATTTGAAATAGCGGCTTCAGACATAGAGCCAGCTAGAAAAACTGCAAAACCGAAGAAAATAAATATGGGGACTAAAATTAGTGGCCAAACGTCGTACATGGTGAATTCCTCAGAATTAGGACCATAAGAAAACTAGTGGCTAATTATAGGGCGTTATTCAAGTCTAAACAAGACTATCCCAGTCTAAAAGCTTATCTACGTGTATTTATTTATGGTGGGATAGCCTGTTTAAGTGCTAAATTTTTTTGGCTGAGTATAACTTATTGATTTATAAGGAATTCACGCTGCTTTAGATAAAAATAGCGGATTAAATCGTATTCAAACGGTGAATTAAACTGACCATAGCGAAAGGGGTTGATATAGCGTTGGTTAAGGGTTTCCAGGCCGAAGAGTAGCGGTTGGTCGTTTAAGGCGGCCTCAAATCCAGCAAAATTAAATCTGACTGTATCAGACGGTCTGTCACCGTGCCGGCTTGATGGTCCCAGTATTGGTCATACCAGGTAGGGGCCGTTGCTAACGCCATAGTGCCCCAGTGTTTGTCCTAAATCTTCATTACGCTTTTAAGGCCAACTTTTTTGGCCGGATCCCAGAGGCCACCAATACCTATTGTCGTATTTATAGTCAGTCTGCCCGTGGTCACTAATGCGCTTTTGGGTTTAAGCTGCAATAGTGAATTGAGTAGCACCGGAATGTCATTGAGGTTAGAAAAGAAATTGCGTACACCACTGCGTACAAATCGGGGTGTGACTGTTTGGTAGGTACGTAAGACGGGTATAAAGAAGTATTCGTCGAACTTGCCGTTGAATTTATAGATGCGCCGATTGATTGATTCGAAAGGATCGTAGTGATCAAGAAAATTAAATTGCTCTCGGTATTCTTCTGACTTTAATTCAGAGCCGGTTAATGGTACAGGTGCAGAAGTCGTTGAGCAGCCGCTAAGCAGCATGATAATAACAATCGCGTTGAGTAGTGGTGGCCAATGGTGTTTGATCTGTAGATGCGAATTAATGTGTATCACGGGGTTATTGGCGCATCAAAAAAACGCAGTAATTGTTCTATATTTTCGCGATAGCTGATGTTGCCACCGTGTCCACCGTAAGGGTGGAGGGTGAGTCGATCTCCTAATGTGGTACTTAAAAATCCCAGTTCTTCTTCATTAAGAATAAAGTCATCGACGTTAGTGACAGCACTGATGTTCTCGCTATGTTTCAAGAAATCGCCAATGCTTTCAAGGCTGAGTTGATGTTTTAATTGTTCAAGCGTGGCAGTGTTATCTCGTTGGCGAAGATAGGGTAGCAGCATGCGATCAAAGTAATCGGTAAAACCCCAATACAAAGACTGTTTGAAATATCCAGTGAGCGTATCACCACTGGTGAGTTGTTCGGTAGGGAGCACAATTTTACCGGAATGTGTCATCACATCGGCGGCAAAGACCATGCTGCTTGAGGCTAGCCGAAAGGCAAGACCAATAACAACTTTTAGTTCTTCCTCACTGACGGGGGTTTTCTGTTGCAGGGCAAATAAAAATTCACTGTCGATTTCCAGCTCACCCGTTTGGTTAAATATAGGTGCGTAACGGTTGAATATTTTTTCAGCAAAAGCACCGACACTGTTGATACCATCGGGTAAGTTGTCTTCGATGAGCTGATCGATGCGTTGGGCAGAATCGTAAAGCCGTACGGGTGGATTAATCATCATAGTTTTGCTGAAATCAAATGCGTGGTGGCGTGAATCCAACTCAGCTAAAAAAGCAGCATGCATTGCTCCCATGCTAAACCCGGTGAGGTAAAAATCATTGACCTTGATATCTTTATCCTCTTCTACGATTGCATAGGCTCGTTGCATGATTTCGTAAATGTCAGCCACATCGTCAGGGACAAAGCCCGGTAGTGACGAATTGGAACCTGAGGTTATGAACTCGTCAGTGGTTGTTGACGACAGGCTGATGATATGAAAGCCTGCATCATAAAATACATCCCTTAAAAACCGTGTTTTGCCGGCTTCGAAGCTAGAGCCTGTGCCAGACAGAATAAAAATTAATGGCGCAGCTTTACTGTTTCGTTGTGTATCAATGCCAACGCGGTGTGTGTTGCCATGCCAGAAAATAGGCGGCACTTTTCGTTTCGGGAACAGACTCAATTTTTCCACGCCAGGGTAGTTAGGGCCGTTGGCGGGGTATTCCAGATCTACAGGCGTACCAACGACGGTGGCGAAGTAAGGGTTTTTAAGCGGGTAGTCGTAAGCATGAGCCAGAGAGATGCTCATGATAAGCGCCAAGGCGCAGACGATGCCATTAAAAGGTCTTTTAATTGGTAATGAAACGATTGGTTTCATATGCGTTTAGATTTTACGAAGTTAATGGTGTAGCACGCCGTTATTTTTGGAAATATCACCTATTGAACAGCATATTACATGACTAATAACCATCGTGGTGGAAGAGATATGCAGTGGCACTGCGGGTGTTAAAATTACCTTAACGATAATGATGAAAAAAATCTACACAGTTAATTAGCTTGCCACGCCGGTGCCTACTTTGAATTTTTACGACCTGCCATAGCGCACGCCAAACACCGATTTGTTGAAATTTACGTGAGTCGGTACTTACCTTGAGTTTTAATATGTGTGGCATGCAGCGTTTTAGCAATTGTTCACTGAATAAAACGTCTTCCATGGTTTGTTCAGGAAAACCGCCAAGATCATGAAACAGTAATTTTTTGACAAAGATAGCCTGGTCGCCGTACATAATTTTAGTTATGTGGAAGCGTGAGTTATGGAGCCAAGAAATCAAGCGTAAACCCCAATGTCTACCAGAAAATTTTTGTTGAAAACAACCGGCTAATACGTCGGAGTTACGGCTTGCTTCGTATATTTTTTGAATACCTTGTTGCGGTAATATAGTGTCGGCATGTAAAAATAAAAGCCACTCGCCAGATACTGCTTGAGCACCGGCATTCATTTGACTGCCACGGCCGCGAGGGGCACTAATGATTTTAAGTTGCGGTAATTGAGAAGAGAAATTGCCAATCACAGATAGCGTGGCGTCATCGCTACCACCGTCGACAATACAGATCTCCTTGAGCCATGTTTGCCCTATCAAGGATGCGAGTGTTGCTGGCAGTGCTTTTTCTTCATTAAGTGTAGGAATAATGACGCTGATCATGGCGCTATTTCAACCAGTCAGGAACTTCGTTGGTGAGTTTTTGTTTGTAGCTTTCGATGTCGGAGTCCAGGCTGTCGAATAATGGTGCAGCATGGTCTAGAATGTCGTGGGCCATTTCATGGTAGTTTTGGCTGAGTGCTCGCATAGTGCTGCGGCTGATATTTGTTTGCTGCATTAGAGTTAGCAATTGGCTTTGGCCAAAGTCGTAGTGTTCTGCCTCTTGCGCAAGAATGGTCGAGCGAATTTTTTTAAGGCCATAACGATAGCGTTCCATGCGCGTATCGATGCCTTCTAATATCAATTTCCCCATTGCCTCTAATACGAGCTGAATAGCGAGCACAGACTCTGCCAGCGCGCCTTTACAAAGCGCTACTTCAACATGTGAAGTGAATTTTTTAAGTTGTGCACATGGTTTGCCGGCATGCTTTCTACCGAGCCAGAGGACGGTGCCATCAAAAACCCGTGAGTGAAATAATTCCTGCCGCGCTTGTTGTTTAAAAAAAATGGAGTGGGAGGCGTTACCTTTTGTCAGGGTTAGCTGGCTTTGTTGTTTTGCCGCATAATGGGCAAGCCGCTCACCTTGCGCTAGTAACGAGAAGACGCGGGCAAGTTGCGTTGATTGTGTGGGGAGTAAAATCATAACGATTAGTTGTTGATAATGGATGTCTGTTATGGATGATCGCTTAGGTGAGGTATGTTTTTCATCACACAACACTCACGGCCGAGTGTTAATTCTAACGCATGTCTACGTTTTCCCGGAAAAGCAGCCTGGGTGCGAAGAGATGGAGCGAGAGTATCCATATCGCGCCATCTCATGGTGATTTTTTGTAGAAAAAACTACTTTACTGACGCTTCACCACCTTTTCTTGGGTCACTGGAGGCGGAAACGGTTTCAGTGATTTTATCAACAATAACTACCTGCATATTTCCGTAGGTGCCACTGTGTTGTTCTACAGTGTGCCCCCATTTTTTTAGCTGGTTAATGTCTTCGGCTGAAAAGGTGTCACGTTCATAAATTATTTTATCGGGTATGTATTGATGGTGATAGCGGCCGAGTTTAGCGATTGAGTCGGCGTAACCGCCGTCGGCATATTCCAATATGCCGAGCAATACCATGGTGATAATCCGGCTGCCACCAGGAGTACCCAGGATGATTATATTTCTATCGTCTTCGATAAATGTTGGCGACATGCTTGAGAGAGGGCGTTTGCCCGGTTCGATGGCATTGGCCTCGGCGCCAGTAAGGCCATATACGTTAGTGATTCCGGGTTTGGCAGAAAAATCATCCATCTCGTCATTAAGCAGGATACCGGTGCCCGGCACCATGAAAGCAGAGCCAAACGGGTAGTTAATAGATAAAGTGGCAGCGACACGATTACCGTCACCATCGAGAATTGAGAAGTGTGTTGTGTCGGTACCAGTCCCCGTGTTACTCACCACTGTTGGTAACAGGGAACTTGGAGTCGCTTTGTTTGGATGAATGCTGGAACGTAAGCCTGAAGCATAAAATTTGTTAGTTAGTCGCTCTATCGGAACTTTAACAAAATCAGTGTCGCCTAAATACTGCGCGCGGTCACGGTAAGCTCTACGCATAGCTTCGACAATGAGATGTGCGCGTTGAGCGGGAGAGGCATTATCCAGGTCAAACCCTTCAAGTATATTAAGCATGGTAACCAAGGTGACGCCGCCCGATGACGGCAGTGCGGCTGAAGTGATTCTCAGGTCGTGATATTCGCCACGGGTTGGTTCACGTTCGATTAGTTTATAGTTAATGAGATCTTCGGCCTGCCATATGCCCCCTGCGCTTTGTACGCCGCTTGCAAGCGTGTTGGCAAATTCACCTTGATAAAAGCCTTTGCCATTGGTGTCAGCAATCATTTGTAGAGTATTGGCAAGGTCTGATTGAATAATTTCATGACCAAGTGGCGGCACTTTACCATCGATGAGAAATATTTTTGCTGCGGCAGGTGAGGCTAACAAAGCTTGTTGGCGAAACTTGATGAGATCCAGCATATGACTATCGACAGCAAAACCTTCGCGCGCGTAGCGAATGGCAGGAATAAGTGATTTTGCTAATTCGAGATTGCCATAGTTTGCTGCTAGATGGGCCAAAGCGGCGGGTACACCAGGTATTCCAGCTGATAATGGGCCATTGATAGAGAGTCCAAGTATGACATTACCTTTTTTGTCGAGGTACATGTCACGATGCGCTTTGCTGGGCGCCATCTCACGACCGTCGAGCATGGTCTCAAAGCCATCTTCGGCACGGTGTAATAACCAGAAGCCACCGCCGCCCAGGCCAGAGCTGGCGGGCTCTACCACAGCCAGCGCCGCAGTTGCCGCTACCGCGGCATCAAAGGCATTGCCACCTTGTCTTAAAATTTGATGTGCTGCTTCAGTTGCAAGAGGGTGCGCGGTGGCTACACCTGCTTGGTGGGCGTTAGCGTAGCTAAAGGACAGCAGAAAAAATAGAAAAATAGAAATGCTATATTTCGTTATTGAACGAGTTTTAATTGCTGTTGATTTCATTGTTGGCTTCGGCCTGTGTAAGAAATTTATATTTGGTCATGAGTTCATCATGACTTTCAACGTGATTGCTGTCGTGTGGTATACATTCTACAGGACACACTTCAACGCATTGTGGTGTGTCAAAATGGCCAACACATTCTGTACATAATTTAGGTTCGATGACATAGATTTCTGGCCCTTCAGAAATAGCGTCGTTGGGACACTCCGGCTCACACACGTCGCAGTTGATGCATTCGTCAGTAATAATTAACGCCATGAATATTTGTCGCTTAGTTGTGTTTGCGAGTGAGTGCTTGAAACACACTGGGATGAACAAAATCGCTGATATCACCTTTCAGGGAGGCGACTTGCCGCACTATGCTTGATGATAAATACGTGTACTGCTCATCAGGCATGAGAAAGATGGTTTCAATATTTGATGATAGCTTACGATTCATGCTGGCGAGTTGAAATTCGTATTCGAGATCAGAAACGGCGCGCAAGCCACGAATGATAGTGTCGGCGTTTTGCTCGCGTGCAAAATCAACAAGTAGATTACTAAATCCTTTTACTTCAACGCAATCATTATTAGCAAGCACTTCGGTCGTCAGTGCAATTCGTTCATCAAAGTCAAAAACGGGGTTCTTATGCGTGTTTTCTGAAACCGCGATAACGACATGATCAAATAACTGTGTCGCACGGCGCACGATATCACTATGTCCGTGGGTGATCGGGTCAAAGGTTCCGGGATAAATTGCTATTTTGCTCACGCCAACTCTCTCTGTTTTTAATCTTGTCGTTGAGCCAGCTGATAGCTGACTTGTCCTGCTATTTTAGCGCGACTGACTGTCCAATTCGATGGCAATGCTGGCGGTTCGCCAGAGCGCGGTGTTTCGATATAGATATACGCATTGTCATTGAGCAGCCCACGTTGTTCGAGGGTAGCGCAAACCTCGTCAACAATGTCGGTTGAAAAGGGTGGATCGAGAAAGATGATATCAAACTGTTTGTTGCACGTTTGCAAATAAGACTCGGCATCGGACTGAATAATCTGTATGCGGTCTTGCGCATCGAGCAAGCTTAGTCGGGCACGAAGTTCGTCCGTAAGACGCCTGGAGCGTTCGACAAAGGTTAATTCGCGCGCACCACGTGATAGTGCCTCAATTCCCAACGAGCCACTGCCAGCAAATAAATCAAGGCAGGATGCACCTGGGGTGGCCTGTTGCAGCCAGTTAAATAATGTCTCGCGGACACGGTCTGTGGTTGGCCTCACACCGCTGGTGGCATCAAAGTCGAGAACGCGCGAACGCCATTCGCCGCCAATAATTCGCAGCATGCCGCGTGGTCGAGTGTTGCTCAATGATTAGCCCTCGTCGGTGCTTTGACCAACGGTGACAGTCAGCAGTTGGTCAAGTTTGATGCGGTTAGCAAATGCTTCACGTACTTGCTCTTTTGTTATGTTGTCTACTTTCTCAGTGAATTCGTTGAGATAGTCCAAGGGTAAGCCATAGAAGCCTATTAAGCTGACATAGTTGAGAACACTGCTGTTGCTGGCAATGCGCAAGGGGAAGCCATTAACTATATCGCGCTTGGCTGCAGCCAGCTCATTATCGTCTGGGCCCTCTTTGATAAACGTCGCCACAGTCTCGTTGAGAACCTGTAATGCTTCTTTGGTTTGCGTGTTGCTGGTTTGCAGGCCGACAACAAATGGCCCTTGCGCACGCATTGGAGCGAAATAGCTATAAGCGCTATAGGCCAGGCCACGATCTTCGCGAATGGCTTTGGTGATACGTGAACCAAAACCACCACCGCCTAGTACATGATTGCCGACAAATAGAGCAAAGTGGTCTTTATCTCCACGGATATGTGAGGGCATGCCGACCATAATATGCGTTTGCGTCGAGGGGTATTCGATGTGTATCTGTTTGTTCTTTAATGTATACGCAACAGGTTTTATTGCAGCAGGTTTTTCACCTTTTTTGAGCTTGGCGGTCAGTGTATTAGCTAATGATTCCGCTTCTTTTCGATCGAGATCGCCGACGATGGCAATCGTCGCATTACTTGCAGTGTAGTATTTTTGATAAAACGTTTGAATATCGCCCCGCGCCAATGTCGCCATATTTTCTTCATAGCCAAGAGTGGGTGCTGCATAAGCATGATCGTTGTAGATGTTTGCGTAAAAGGCATTTGAACTCAGGCTTTGTGGCGATTGTTTCTCACCACGTAAAGCAATCAGCGCGCGTTGTCGTTCGCGTTCCAGTGCTATGCCGGGAAAGTTGGGTTCGCTTAAAACCGTAACAAAATTATCTACCGCTGGCTTAAGCCATTGCGTGTCAGACAGGCTACGTAGACTAAGCGAAGCAGTATCGCGATCGGCATTGTTTCTGAATTTGGCGCCAATATCTTCGAAGCGCTCGGCAATAGCGTTGGCATCCAGCTTGCCGGCACCTTCTGCCAGCAGACCATTGGTCATTAGTGCCAGGCCAGGCTTGTTGCCATCGCGTGCACTGCCGGCGTCAAAGGTGATACGGATATCTACCATCGGCAGTTCTGGTGCCGCGACAAAAAATACCTGGCTCCCTTGAGCATTTTGCCAGTGCTGTATTTCCGGTGAGGCATGAGCCAGCTGGGTGCAAGCAAACAAGATGCCTGCGATCAATATGGGTATATTTTTTTTGATACGTGTTATTAAGGTCGTCATAGCAGCTCTCAAAATTAGTGGCGAAGGTTGGTGGTAGGGCGCCTTGGCTTGTGCATATCAAGTGGCTGCGGGTCAAGTTCGGCAATGGTCAAAGTGTCGGCGATGAGATATTTTTTCGCGACACGTTGAATGTCCTGTGCTGTAACCGCGGTAATGTTGTCGACAAAGTCATCAATGATGTGCCAGTCGAAACCAAGGCTTTCAAGTGCACCAATGGTTGATGCTTGAGAGGACACCGAGTCTCGTTGGTAGATTTCGCTTGCTACTACTTGCGCCTTGATTCGATCTAATTCTTTTTTGCTGACCAGTTCTGTTTTCACTAAATCCAATTCTGCCAGTATGGCGCTTTTTAATTCACTTATTGTTTTACCTTGAGCTGGCGTACCGTCTATTTGAAATAAAGTCTCGCCGCGCGAGTGAAGGTCATAGCTTGCGCTGACGTTTGCGGCAATGGACGTACCGCGCACCAGTTTTTTGGCAAAGCGCGAACTATTTCCACCATCAAGAATAGTAGATAAGACAGCTAAAGCATAGGCGTCAGAGTCATCTTCCAGTGTGAGTAATGAGGGGGTTTTGTAACCCATAATAAAATAGGGCAGTTCGGCGGGTGCTTTAACAATAATGCTGCGTGGGCCGGTTTGTTTTATTTCCTGGCGTGGTTTGGGCGGAATAACCTCACTCGCTTTAATTGGAGCGAAGTATTTTTTTGCCAGCGCATAGACTTCATCGGGGTCAACATCGCCAACGACGACCACCGTGGCGTTATTGGGTGTGTACCATTGATCGTACCAGGTACGTAAGTCGTCTATCGTCATATTTTCGAGATCATTCATCCAGCCGACGACCGGGATGCGCGATGAACTGCTGACGAAGGCAGCGGCGTTAAACTGTTCATATGTCA
Source organism: Gammaproteobacteria bacterium (assembly GCA_002400775.1). GTDB lineage: Bacteria > Pseudomonadota > Gammaproteobacteria. The sequence continues at coordinate 20,276 of NVRF01000017.1, read as the reverse complement.
TTGACTGCGGGTTATCTTCGGTGCGTAGTTGGCGTTCTTCTATGACAACGCGAATCTCTTTTTTAAACTCTTCTTCAGGCAGTAATAAATTGCGCATGCGATCAGCTTCCAGCTCAAAGCTAACCTCAAGCCGGCTTTTTTCAAACTCTTGATAATAGCCTGTGTAGTCTTGACTGGTGAAGGCATTATGGCGACCGCCATTGTCCGAGACGATGCGATCAAACGACCCGTCGGGAAATTTTTCAGTGCCCTTGAACATCATGTGTTCCAGCGCGTGTGAAATACCCGTAATACCGTCATATTCATAGCGGCTGCCAACCTTGTACCAAATCTGAGAAACCAGCACGGGCGCCCGACGATCTTCTTTAACGATAAGTTTTAGGCCATTGTCGAAGGTGAACTCGTGGGTATTGTCACTCGGTTTAGCCTGTGCTTGTATTGCTATAGCTGTGAGAAGAATTGCCAGTGTAAAATTCAATATTGCTTGTTTATACCGCATTATTCGTTGTGTTCCCTAGCTTGGTGGTAGGATAGCGTGCTTTATAAAAGACTGATGGTACCGTGTTGGCAGCATCATTCGCCAAGTTTTGAGTAAAAAGATGGTGTTTGGTTTCAAAAACAAAAGTGCAGATGCCGATTCTCCTAAAAATGAAGGGGAAAAGAGCGGCTTATGGGGACGCCTGAAAAGTGGCTTGTCGCGCACGCGCGAGGGTTTAACTGACGGGCTGGTGAACCTTGTTTCCGGTAAGAAAAAAATCGATGCCGAGGTATTGGATGAGCTGGAAACACGGCTGCTAAGCGCGGACATGGGGGTTGAACTCACCATGGAGATCATTGAATCATTGCAGGCGCGACTAAAACGTAACCAGCTTGCCGATGTCGATCAGTTATTTGTGGCATTACGTGAGGAGCTGTTGGCTGCCTTGGCGCCAGTCAGTAAGCCGCTGGAGCTTTATGGTGCCAAGCCGTGGGTGTTGCTGATGGTCGGCGTTAATGGTGTCGGTAAGACCACCACGATTGGCAAGCTGGCCAAGCAGTTTCAACTCGATGGCAAACGCGTCATGCTTTCCGCTGGTGATACCTTTCGTGCCGCTGCGGTCGAACAGTTACAGGTTTGGGGTGATCGCAATAATATCCCCGTGATCGCGCAAGGTCAGGATGCCGATCCGGCTGCCGTTAGTTTTGATGCGATCAATGCAGCRAAAGCACGTRATATCGAYGTRTTGCTGGCGGACACYGCAGGGCGCTTGCATACTAAATCGAATTTGATTGTTGAGYTGCAAAAAATTAAACGCGTAATGGCGCGCGAACTACCTGATGCACCGCATGAAACCTGGATTGTGATTGACGCGACGACCGGGCAAAATGGCCTGGTGCARGCRCAGCAGTTTAATGAGGCGGTTGGTTTAACCGGTGTTGTGCTGACCAARCTYGAYGGCACMGCTAAAGGTGGCATTACCTTTGCCATTGCTCATAGACTAGGCATACCGATTCGTTATATTGGCGTTGGTGAAGGCATTGACGACTTRCGTGCCTTTRATGCCGAAGATTTTGTCGATTCGYTACTTGCTGTTGARAAATAATAAAGCCCTGAAAGACGCGTTTAACCCTGATGATTATTGAATTCGATCACGTTTCCAAGCGCTACGAAGATAGCCGCGATGCGCTGCATGATATTAACTTTAGTCTGGATCGTGGCGAGATGGCCTTTCTAACGGGCCATTCTGGTGCAGGCAAAAGCAGTCTTTTGCGTTTGATTGCGCTGATTGAACGCCCCAGCAGCGGACGCCTCTGTGTCTATGGCAAAGACTTATCCAAGGTAAAATCGCGCCAAGTGCCGTTTCTGCGTCGCAATATCGGCATCGTCTTTCAAGATCACTGTCTGCTTAACGATCGCACCGTCTTTGATAACGTGGCTTTGCCTTTGATTGTCAGCGGCCAGCTCGAGTATGCCGAAATGGCACGTCGCGTGCGCGCAGCGCTGGACAAAGTTGGTCTGCTTGATAAGGAGAAAATGAATCCACAGCGGCTGTCCGGTGGCGAACAACAGCGTGTGGGCATTGCGCGCGCGGTGGTGAATCGTCCGCCGTTGTTACTGGCCGATGAGCCGACCGGAAACCTTGATCCCGAATTGTCAGAAGAGATAATGACCCTCTTTCAGCAATTCAATCAGGTCGGTGTCAGCGTTATGATCGCCAGCCATGATTTTGCGCTGATCGCTGGCATGCGTAAACGTGTATTAACCTTAAAGGAAGGGCGATTAGTCGATGACAGGGTATTGGCATGAGACAACGCCAATCTAACCGACGCAACCCCTCATCGGCTCGTGCTAAGGGTGATGGTCATATTTCCTCGCGTCCCAAGAGTCATTCTACTGGTGTTCCCCCGAAACGCACCGCGAGCAGCAGTGGTTTGCGCATGCGTCTGCGGCTCCATATTTTGCGCCATGCCCAAGCCTGCGTCGACAGTTTGGGTCGCCTATTGGCCGCCCCGTTAGCCAGTATTATGACCGTGATGGTGATTGGTATTGCTCTGGCCTTGCCTACTGGCTTATATTTGATAGTTAAAAATCTACGTGGTTTTGATGATCAATGGCAAAGCGCGATGCAGCTATCCGTCTTCTTGCAAAAAGAACTGCCCGCAGCACGGCTTAACAAGCTGCTTGGTGAGCTAAAGCAAGATACCGGGATCGCGGAGTTTGAGTACCGTGACCCTGCTGCCGTGCTTATCGAATTTAGTCAGCTAGCTGATTTGGGCGACAGCCTCGCAGTGCTGGACGATAACCCCTTGCCGGGCGTTATTATCGTCCAGGCCACAGCCACCGATACACAGGCCATGACAACCCTGGTAGAGCGCCTGGAATCGAAGGCAGAGGTTGACTTCGTTCAGCTTGATAGGCGCTGGCTGGAGCGTTTGTACGCTATCGTAGATATTGGTAAACGCGGCATTATTGTGCTCGCCTGCCTGCTCGGTTTGGCTGTGTTGTTAGTTGTTGGCAATACCATACGGCTCAGCATCGAAGGTCGTCGTGCTGAAATTCAGATTACCAAGCTGATTGGCGGCACCGATGGCTTTATTCGGCGGCCATTTCTCTATAGTGGGCTCTGGTATGGTCTTTTTGGCGGGATTTTTGCCTTAATCCTCATCAATGTCGCTTTATTTGCTATTAGAGGCCCTGTTAAAGCCCTGGCGCGGCTTTATGACGACGGATTCGGCCTATTGGCCGTCGACCTTTCGACAACCGGTATAGTCGTCATTGGCGCGATATTGCTGGGTTGGGGCGGTTCATGGCTGGCCGTAAGTCGTCATTTACGTGACATTCAGCCGACCTAGAGCATAATGCATCTGAATTGATTAATTTTTGATCAATTTGTTATAGGTTTTGAGTGTAGCAAGGTTAAGGTTTGCATTGAACTTCCGCTATTATTAGCACTCTCAGTAGGGGAGTGCTAAAATTAAACACCGGCTAGATGAGGAAAGGGCTATGACCACAAATGTGAACGCAATGAATCTGATAATCCCCGTTGGCAGTATCGAATCATACAGCCAGGCAGTCGGTCGCGTTCCTGTGCTACCTGTTGAGCAAGAACGCGAACTTGCACGCCGCTTCCGCGAAGAAGAAGATTTAGAAGCAGCGCGTCAACTGATTATGTCGCAGTTACGTTTTGTCGTGCATATCGCACGTGGTTACAACGGCTACGGCTTACCCCAGGCAGACCTGATTCAAGAAGGCAACATTGGCTTGATGAAGGCAGTAAAACGCTTTGATCCAGAAGTTGGCGTGCGTCTTATCTCCTTCGCTGTGCATTGGATTCGCGCCGAAATCCACGAATTTATTCTTAAAAACTGGCGTATCGTCAAAGTCGCTACCACCAAGGCGCAGCGTAAATTGTTTTTTAACCTGCGTAGCCGCAAAAACCGTTTAGGCTGGTTTAGTCACGAAGAGGTTCAGGCTGTTGCCAAAGATCTTGGTGTACCGCCACAGACTGTGCTCGAAATGGAAAAACGCATGAGCGCCCATGACGCCTCGTTCGATCCAGGTCCAGATGCCAGTGACGACGATGACCGAGCTTTTGCGCCAGCCGCTTATTTGACGGATGAACGTGCTGATCCCGCTACGCTGATTGAAAACGCCAACTGGGAAGCACACAGCAATGCCGGGCTGCGTAATGCCATGATGCAGCTTGATGATCGCAGCCGCGACATCGTACAACGCCGTTGGTTGGCAGACGAAGGCAAGGCAACGCTGCAAGAGCTAGCGACGGAATATGATATTTCTGCCGAGCGTATTCGTCAGCTAGAAAAAAGCGCGATGGGTAAAATTAAAAAGGCGATGACTGCCTAATATTTCACCTGTATATATAGATCGAAGAACGGCTGGCTTTTGCCAGCCGTTCTTCGTTTGTGAGTAAGCTACTGTTGGTAACTAAGGGACAGCAGTGACACTCTGTACAAGCATCAAAAATATCTTGCCCAACAATGTTTCGCATAGAGTTGTTTCTAAATGAAAAAAAATATAATAGTGCCAACAGTATTTCTGTAAGCCAAGACCCTCTTGGTTCTCGCTACATACCGTTATAAACTTTCTCGCGCTATCCACTATCCATCGCTGCAATGAATTGTGGGATGTCAGGAAGCACCAACTTAACAGATACGGAGAAAGGACTATGTCAATTTTCATGAACTACGAAGGCATCAAAGGCGAATCATCAGACCAGGGCCACCAAGACTGGATCGATATTGATAGCTGGCAATTTGGTGTTGAGCGAAAAATGACATCCAACAGTTCCACACAAGGTGACCGTGAATCATCAAATGCGGAGATATCAGCGTTGCGCGTTACCAAAAAAATGGACAGCGCAACGAATAAGCTATTTCTCGAATCCTGCTGCGGCAAAGGCAAAAAAGTCATTCTCCATCTAACTAAAACCGGTAGCGGTTCTGGCACAGATGTCTACATGCAATACACATTGGAAAATGCCCTTATCAGCAGCTACACGGTTGGCGGTATTGCTAATGATACAGACAGACCGACCGAAATTATCATCATTAGTTTTACGGCAATAGAATCCAGGTACACGCCTTACAATGATGACGGCGCGGCGGCTTCTCCTGATGCCGTAGGCTTTGATACGGCCAAAAATATCAAAAATAGCCTTTGAATGATATCGCCCCTCAGAAAAGATTCTAACCCGCTATTTACCAATTAATGGATATGACTGGTTTGAATATAGGTTAAGTGTGGAAAGATTTTAGTACGAAATAGCTCGTTTATTGGAGCTAACGCAATGAAAAGGAGAGTAAAAAAATGGGCGGAAGATTTCAAGGATGGGCGCCGCCGGCAAGAGTTTGGGGGCCGTGGATTGAAATAGCCGCCCTGTTTGGTGGGCCTGAGAAGTATAAAGTTGATTTTGATACTACATCTGAGGCTCCTTCCTCATTTGATGCGCAAATTAAATATTGGAGCGATAATAATTTAGTAAATGACATTGCAGTAGGCCCTGGCTCACATACCTTTGTGGCAGGTGTCTGCCTTTGTGTATCTAAAATTAGATTTCGTAGCCACACCTTAGACCAAGTAATTAAAATTTCCGTAAAACCATGAAAATTGTTGCACAGTCTACACTTATATTAGTTCTATTCGCTATTTTTCTGCTTTCTTGTGTAAATCAGAAAGAATTAATTCGATTTGAATCCGGAAATAGTTATGTTATTTTGACAGCTAGAGATATCACATCAGCTTACATTGAGTCTGATGCAGCAGGTAAAAAGCTCGCAAAGGTAGTGCTCTCTGACAGTGGCCAGCGACTAGTATCAGAATTTACTGATAAAAACTTAAATAATACTATGAGCGTCATTATTCAAAAAAAAGTGGTGATAAAAGACCTTATTATAAGAGATAAAATCACATTGAAAACAATTTTTATCTCATTTGAATCTAGTGAAGAGATTCAAGAATTCGTTCTGGATTTAAAGAAATAGGTCATAACTTTCCAATATAAAGCATTCCCTATACTTAACTCCCGATTTTTTGCCCCTGGACAAAGGAATGCGTCATTTGGGGCGGAGTGAACCCCTTATCCACTCCTCTGGAGCCGGACAGGGTGCTTTTGGCAACATCGTCGGGCGCGGAAATGATGAAATCATCCGCGAGATAAGTGCTGTGTATACGGATTTCAAAGAGGATAAAATCACCCGAGGGCAATACGATTACAAGCGCAAAACCATTCTAGAAGACTTGAAAAGACGCATAGGGTCGTTTGACAAGCTGGTGTTTAACGGCAAAACAGCCAACCAGGGTCTACGCATCAAGCGTAAATTAAGCATTCCCGCGACACGGGATATCGATCAATACGCAGACAAACTGACAAAGCTGTCAAAGTATGCGAAAGGCGGGGGTGTCATTCTCGCGGGAGCAGGGGCAGTGATGGCTTGTAAAGCCATCGGCGACACCGATGACCGGCAAGAGAAAAATGAGATATTGGTGGGGACGGTGACCGGGACATTGGTGAGTGGTGCTGCTGGTTTTGCGGTCGGAATCTTTCTTGTCTCCAATCCCGCAGGCTGGGCCGTGGCCCTGGTGTTGGGCGTGGGGACGGTGACCGCCAGCTATGGAGCAGGTAAAGCGGCGGGTAAAGTCTATGACCTGAAGTTTAAGGAATATGACTTTGTTGAAATGAGCGGTATAGATAAATTATGTCAATAGACTAATATCCATGTTGCTTCCAACGGCTTCCGCATCAAGCTTATATAAATAATCCACGACCCCTATACAGGGCGCGTCAATGCGTTGCTTTAAGCTGCCGATCATTTTATCGGCTTGCTCAATATCTTTGTTGCAATGATTGGCAACCCACCCAGCTAAAACCAATCCGGAATTTTGTATTGCTTTGGCGGTAAGTGTTGCATGGTTTATACAACCAAGACGAAGGCCGACCACTAAAATCACGGGTAACTTAAGTGCTATGGCAAGGTCTTCAATCGTATTATTTTCATTGAGTGGAACAAGCCAACCGCCAGCGCCTTCGATGATGCAGTAGTCGCTTTCGGATTGAAGAGTGTTGGCTAAATCGCAAATCGTTGAGATATTGATTATTACGCCTACTTGTTCGGCGGCTATGTGTGGTGCGATAGGCGGTTCAAAAGCGTAAGGGTTTACTTGATCGTAAATTAACTCTTGGTTGCATGCGGCGATGAGTTTTAGTGCGTCGTCGTTTCGCAGGGCGCCGTTTTGTAAGACGCAACCGCTGGCGACCGGTTTCATCGCTGACACTTTATGGCCTGCATGTTGAAGTACGTTAATGAGTCCTAATGAGATTGTGGTTTTGCCAATTTCAGTATCGGTGCCTGTTATGAAAAAGCCTTTTGACACTATCTTCGACCTATTTTTTTAAGTGATATTTTTACTTCGATATTATTTTCTTCTTTTCGTGTTTTTTGTTCTGGCACCCAGGCATGGCCGTAGATCACTTCGTAGCTTGCGGGTAGTTTTCCATCTTGCCGAAATTGTTCATAGGCGTGTTTTATTTTTTGTAAACGGTTTTTCCCGGTCAAGCCGCGAGGACGTCCGGCGGTGACATTGTGTGCGCCAATGGCCTTGAGTTCGTGCATTAAATCCTTGATGTCGTTGTAGGTCAGCGTAAAGTTTTCGACATCAAGTACGGGTGATTGGAAGCCGGCGCGTATTAAGGCGTCGCCGATGTCGTGCATATCGATGAAGGCATTGACATGATTATAGTTATCGACTTCGTGCCATACGGTTCTCAGTTCATGTAGCGTATCAGGCCCGAAACTTGAAAACAGTATCAGGCTGCCAGGTGATAGGACGCGATAGCATTCCTGCAACGTTTTATCCAGATCATTGCACCATTGAAAGGTGACGTTGGAAAAAACGAAGTCAAGGCTATCATTGGCTATCGGTAAATTTTCGGCGTCGGCACAAAGGTGTTGGACACGATTAAAGAAACGGCCCAGGCCTTGTTTCTGGGTGAAACGAGATTTTTTTAGCATGCCTTCGGCGAGGTCAAGCGCGATGACTGTAGATTTTTTAAAGCGCTGTGATAAATCTTTGGTGATTCTGCCGGTGCCTGCGCCGATGTCTATAATGCGTTTAGGGTCGATGCGGATATAGTCGAGGCGTGACAGCATGCGTTCGCCAACTTCTTTTTGTAGTTGTGCATATTCATCATAGCTTTCGGCAGCGCGATCAAATGCGCGCCTGACTTTTTGCTTGTCGATGCGGTATGCGTGTTCGGGATTAGTGTGTGGCATGAATAAGGTTGTCTAATTGTTGTGCAATGACATCGGGGTGACTGACGGGTAAGGCATGTGACGCATTGTCGATTAACAGGGTGTTTGCTTTTGGCGCAAGGTGGCTCATCGATTGACTTATTTTTGCTGGAACAAGTGCGTCATTTTCTGCAAGTAAATGTGTTGTTGGGCATTGAATAGACGCCAATGAAAAACGTAAATCTATTTCTGCTAATAATTTAAGGCCGCCTAGCAATGTTGGTGTTTCGGCATTGCAGTCATGGGTGCGAATGATTCTTTTGGTTTCTCTGTCACCATGTAATACGATCAGTTGTTTAAAATTATCAATACAACTTATGCTATCGCTTTGGCATGATTGTTTGAAATTAGTGAAGCTCTGTGCGTCCATCGCAGCATCCCAGCCGGGTCTTTGAGTAAAGCACGGTGTGGTGGCAAGCGTCATCAGCGCCTTGATGTGCAGCGGTCTATGTAAGGCTACGCTTAGTGCGAGTAAGCCCCCCAGTGACCAGCCGACCCACATAGCATTTTTGGGTGTGCGTGTAATGAGGTCTTCTACCAGGGGGCCTAACTGCCAATCGGTCTGGTTGTTGGCTTGATTGCCGTAGCCGGCCAGGTCAATGGTGATGACGTGTTTATTTGTTAGCACGGCTTGCAGCCGTGACCAGATGCGGCTGTCAAAGCCCCAGCCATGTAATAACACGATTGTTGGCATACTCATGCGGCTTGCCAGCTTTCTAATGCTGAAAGCAATTGGTCTACATCGTTTTTATGATGATGGCTGCATAAGGTGATGCGCAGTCGCGCAGTACCCTTAGGCACTGTCGGTGGGCGAATGGCTGTGATGTACAGACCTTGCGATTTAAGATGTTCACTGGCGGCAAGCGCCGCATCATTGTCGCCAATTAGCACCGCCTGTATCGCAGTACTGGAATTGCTTAAGGCTAAACCTAATTGTTCGGCGCCGGTGCGAAAGCGTTTAACTAATGCGCTAATATTTTCGCGGCGCCAAGGTTCTTGCTCGATGATGTCGAGGCTGGTGAGTGTTGCATGAGCAATAGCAGGCGGCGCAGCTGTGCTGTAGATAAAACTGCGTGCCTTTTGAATGAGTGTTTCAATTAACTCTTCGCTGCCACAAACAAAAGCACCGGCGGTGCCGCACGCCTTGCCTAGTGTGCCGATATAAATATTGACATCATTATTGCTGGTAGAAAAATGTTCCAGGCAACCGCGGCCAGTGTTGCCCAGTACGCCAAATCCATGTGCATCGTCAATGAGTATAGGCAGGCCGCGTTGTTGGCTTAGTGTTACCAGGGCCGGTAGCGGTGCAATATCGCCATCCATGCTAAAGACGCTGTCGCTAATGATTAAGCCCGGTTTGGATCGCGTGTCCAGTTGTTGATTCAGACTGGAAATATCTCTCGTGTGATAACGCGTTAGTTTGGCGCGAGATAAACGTGCCGCATCAACCAATGAGGCGTGGCTGCGACGATCGATTAGCAACTGGCTGTCACGCGCCAGCAGGGAAGTGATAACGCCAAGGTTAGCCATGTAGCCACTGGAAAATAATAGGGCGCGCGGTCGACCAAGAAAGGCTGCGATGCGTTCTTCCAGCGCTTGATGTGCGCTACTGTAGCCGGTAATGAGTTGCGCGGCGCCACTGCCAACGCCATAACGCTCAGCACCTTGCTTAAAGGCTTCGATTAATCGCGGGTCGTTGGCGAGACCCAGATAATCGTTGCTGGCAAAATTAGTGTAAGGCCTGCCATCAATAATTATCTTGTTGTTATCGCGTCTGGAAACGGCGTGACGCTGGCGATAAAGACTCTGCTGGCGCTGCTGCGCCAGAGCGTCTTTAAGATCTAACATTAGTTAGTGGCTTCGGCGCGCCGTTGCTGGGTGTCGCCGCGAATAGTCAGTTTGAGATCATCCAGCATTTTAAGATCATCTTTGACTTGGCGACCTTGTGTCGTCAGGTAATTACCGATCATGACACCCGAGGCGCCGGCCATGAAAATCATTGATTGCATATCACCTAAAAAGTGACGGCCACCAGCGATGCGGATTTCAGCCTTGGGCAACATGTAGCGGAAGGTGGCAATGGACTGCAAAATCTCTTGCGGTTGCATGGGGATTTGCGCAGCCATCGGCGTGCCTTCAATCGGGTTGAGGAAATTCAGCGGCACTGATTTTACATCCAGCCCGCGTAAGGTCTCAGCCAGTTCAATGCGTTGGTCGAGGCTTTCACCCATGCCGAGAATACCACCGGCACAGACGCGCAGCCCTGCATCTTGCGCATTACGAATGGTGTCGATGTTTTCCTGGTAGGTATGCGTGGTACAAACTTGATGGAAAAAGCTTTCTGCACTTTCGAGATTATGGTGGTAGTTTTCCATGCCCATATCTTTAAGCATGTCAGCGGACTGGCGATCAAGCGCGCCGAGGCTGGCACAGCGGCCGATGTCGCTATGTTGTTTAAGTTCGTCAAAATATTCTTTTAGTTGCGCGCGTTCTTTGTCGTTACGCACGCCCCAGCCTTTGGATACGACGCCAAAGTCGCTGGCGCCCCACGCGCGCGCCTGCTCTGCTTGCTCCACCAAAGATTCATTTTTAATGTAGCCGTACTTGGGTGCAGCGGTTTTGTGGTGGCCGCTTTGGCCGCAAAATGAGCAGTTTTCCGAGCAGTTACCAGAGCGCACATTAGAAATAGCACAGACTTCGATTTCGTTACCGCGAAAGGTCTTGCGTAGGCGATCTGCGCCGGCCATCAACCAGGGTAGGTAATCCGCATCGAGTGCGATCATCCAGCGGCCTTCTTCGCCAGACATTTCGCCGCCATCAAGTAGGCGCTGTGTAATTTCGTCAATGCGTTGGTAAATACTGTTTTCCATCGTTCTCTCGCTGTTTAAGATTTGCAAAAAGTACGTTTTTTGCTCAATTCAGGGTAGAATTTACTGGGCTGTCATTACAGCAGCCGACTATGACGACAAGCGGGATAGCTGTCAACTCAAGGGAATGACGAAAGTTAACAACTGGTTAAAAAGTGCTCAAATAAGGCTGTGGCCGCAATGCTGTCAGCTTTGTGGTGATGGGCCGCTTGATTTTGACAGCGTGCTTTGCGATGGCTGCCTCAACGATATGCCCTGGAATACGCATTGTTGCCCGGTCTGTGCCTTGCCGCTGCATCATGATGCCATCTGTGGCCGCTGTCTGCGTAAGCCGCCTGCTTATCACCGGGCGCTTGCCACTTTTAGTTACCGCGATCCGATTAGCCATATTGTGCATGGTCTGAAGTTCGGTCAGCGGCTTTATTATGGGCGGTTTTTGGGTGAGCAGCTTGCCGAAACGGTGCTGCGAGCTGAACATTTGATTATGCCGGATGTGCTTATTCCCATGCCATTACATCGTAAACGTATGATTGAAAGGGGCTACAATCAGGCGCACGAGATCGCCCGGCCAGTAGCGCGCAGACTTGAGTTGCCTATTGCCCTGGACATTGTTGCGCGTCAACGTGAGACGGCAGAGCAATCCCGGCTTAATGCCTTGCAGCGGTGCCGCAACCTTAAAGACGCCTTTTGTGTGACCGGTTCTGCTAGTGGTTTGCACGTTGCTATCGTCGACGATGTGATGACGACAGGCGCTACGGTGGGTGAATTGGCTCGTGTTTTAGTCGTTGCAGGGGTACGCCGCATTGATGTTTGGTTGGGGGCACGGGCGCCGCTGGCACGCTGACAGTATACCAAAGACTTGACACGCGAATAACTGCGTCGCAGAATGCCGAGTAGGGGTTGGGCATTCATAGTACGAGATCGCTGTAACATCGCCAGATAGTTTGCTACATAGCTGCGCGATGGTGGTCTTTATCAAGTGTTTGTGTGCCTAACGAGCTGCGGCTAGTAGGTGGTTCATAGTATGGCGTCATCGATTACAGCATTAACTACCTTACCGGCGAACGTCAGCCGTGTATCTGTAGTGCGCGCAGCGATAACCGAAGAAGTCTTGGCGCGCCCTAGCGCGTCGAATCGTCAAAGCTTTAGTGAACATGTTATCGAAGGTGAATTGCTGCGTAGTATTAGTAGTGTCGATTTCACTATTGATGACATTGTCGGTGTTCAGACCGATATTGGTTTTGATCCTCGTTTTACTTTCTCTGTGGATTCCAGGGCTATTGCCTCTAATGATGCGGTTGCTGCATACCTAAGCAACGGTTCGGTGTTTCGTGGCGAGCAACGCCAGGTTGATACCTTCGTCTGAGTACGCTTTTACTCGGCGCTAAACCAAACATCCCGATAGTAGGCTTTGGCGTGTGTCTTTGAGTTGTCGCTGTCAGTCATGATGGCTATCGCTTCGAGAGAGCTGACCTCATTACCTGTATAAAGCTTGATATCTTCGGCGACATTGCGTTTGTACGAGCGCCATTGCCCACGGTGGTTTGAGCTGGACTCAATAGCAAATATGGTGACTTTGCTGGTATAGGCATTAGGCCAGTATTGCCCTTGTTGTAGTTTATTTGCCCAGACATAGCTGAGTGACGCGGTATTAAAAAATAGTCCACCAGTTTTGAACACGACATAAACCCGTGCGGCATAATCGTCTCCGTCTTTACTATTGTCATCAGATGTCGTGTTGGGCAGTTGCTCGACTTGCCAGGTCCAGTTGAGATAGGGTGTGGCATCGAGATCAATAGTGGTTTTGTTTATTAATGCCGAGGCGGAAGCTGCGCTGTTAGCTACAATTGCTTTTTTATTGTTCACATCGGTGACAGAGTAATGGGTGTCACCTTTGAAGGTTTTATGTTGCCACTGGGCTATTTCATCGACAGTAAAATAAAGCCTGGCGTCGCTAGCCGCCGCGTTTTGAAGTGAAAACGTGATCAGTAAAATCATTATCGTAGCAAGGTGGCTGTGTTGGTATATTTTTACAATTTTTAGCATTAGGCCAGTGTAGTGTTTTATATTGAAAGCAGATAGAGAAAAAATGAATCATCAAATTATTGATGTGGCTCTGGCTGTAATCAGGGATGCGCGCGGGCGCTATCTTGTGGCGCAGCGACCAGCTTCTGCGGACTATGCCGATTACTGGGAGTTTCCTGGTGGCAAGCGTGAAGCTGGTGAAAATCGCTTGCAAGTATTACAGCGCGAATGCAGCGAGGAGCTGGGTATAACTGTGCAGAACGCGCGGCCGTTGTTTCGATGGAGCTATCAATATAGCGATCGCCATGTACGCCTGGATGCATGGTTGATATATCGCTATAACGGCGAAGCGCATGGCGCCGAAGGCCAGCAAGTGCGCTGGCTGCATCCTGCTGAATTTGATGACTTTCGTTTCCTCGATGCCAACAAAATATTGATGAAGGTATTAGCCTTGCCCGAGCATTACGCTATTACGCCGGAATTCGACGGCCCGGAAACGTTCTATTCAGGTTTAGATAGCCTGTTAGCTCAGAATATCAAGCTGTTGCAGTTTCGCGCCAAGGGCCTGTCAGAAGTGGATTATAAAAGCCGGGCACTTGATTTGATTCAATGGTGCCGCAACCATGATGTGACGCTAATGCTTAATGCAGCTTCGGCGTGGGTTAATACGCTTGATGCAGCAGGGCTGCATTTAACGTCACAGCGCTTGATGGCTTTAGACCAGCGCCCGATTGCTAAAGGTCGATGGTTGTCCGCTTCGTGCCATAGTGTCGAAGAGCTAAGGCATGCCGAATGCATTGGTGTTGATTTCGCACTATTGTCGCCAGTGCTGCCGACCCAGAGCCATCCTCATGCGCCAGCTTTGGGTTGGCAGGCTTTAGAAGCGTGGGTGTCTGAAGTTAATATTCCCGTCTATGCGCTAGGCGGTATGACGAAAGTCCATCTTGAACAAGCGTATCAGGTCGGGTGCCGGGGTATTGCTGGTATCAGTGCGTTCTGGCGTGATACAAAATCTTAATGAATGTCTTCGTCAGGTTCGTGAGTAGGTACGTCTTCGTTCCCCAAGGGCACTTCCTTCGGGGCGCAGGGAATTCGGTTTTCCTCTGATGCCCACTGGCCAAGGTCGATCAAGCGACAACGTTCGCTGCAAAATGGTTTCGACTTCGACTCTTTAGACCACGGCACGAGTTTTTTACACGTAGGGCAGGACACTTTCACGGCTACAGGACACAGCAGGTTAACTGAAAGTTGATATCGTCTTGAACCTGTGTCGGGCGTGCGTTCATGCCGCCCGTCATAAATCGCACGGTAAAACGGTGCTTGCCACCACTGATTTCAGGAAAGCACTGCAGGTTTGATGGAATCGTGACGCGAATCATTTGTTGAGGAAAGCGACCGTCCAGTGATTGCTGATAAAAGCCCTCGATGGCTTGCAGAGAGGTGGGCTGTGCACTGCGTCGAACCAACATCAGAATAATGTCGATAGCAGAGCGAACCAAATCAAAATTCTCATACCAGGACAGCAAATCATGTGTGCGGGCGGCATCGCTTTGTTTTAACCAGAAATTAAAGCCAGGTAAATCAAAGCCACAGGTGCCGCCCGGGATGGTCATGCGTTGGCGGATACTGTTAAGTAATTCATTGCCACGTAAGTCCTGCGCAACTTGACCGCGCAAGGAGTGCAGCCTATCAATCAAAATGTCGAGCCGGTCTAATATATCCGTGAGCTGACTAGTGTCGACTTCCGGGTTGGATTCCAGTCGCGACAGATTTTTAGACTGTCTTTCCAGTTCTTTAAGGATATCAGTCTTAATATCATGGCGCGCAAGAATGTTCAGCGTATCCAGCACACCGAAAAGCGCGCTACGGCTGCTCCATATCGTCGGCACTGCGGCACAGTTCGCGATCTGTTTGAACAGGTGCTCCAGTTTCAAATAGATGCGAATGCGTTCGTTCAGTGGTTGTTCGTAGGTAACGGTAGTGGAGCTGGGATCCATGGTTGATTCTGTTTGTGGGCCAATGTTGACCAAAGCGTTGACACAATTTGCGGCCTGAATGTGACACTAAATAGAGCCATTCAAGGCATGATCTTATTCGACTACGGCCAACTTGTCTAATTGGTTTCCCGGCTTTCTCTATCTGCATTCAGTATAAAATACTACACCAGATTCAGATACTTCTCATGCAGGCAAGAAACCTGGTGTCGTAATTTTTCTATATTACCCGTATTATCGATAATGTCATCGGCGATGGCGCGGCGTTGTTCATCGCTAGCCTGCGTGGCCACGATAGCCTGAATGTCTGCCTCGGTCATTTTGTCACGCCTTGCCGTTCGCTCTAATTGTATTGCCGAGTCTAGTTCAATAACCAGAACACGGTCAAAATTATAGCGACTTTGGCTTTCTACTAATAACGGAATCGAGACGATGACGTAGTCAGCAGTTTGTTGTGCTATCCAGTGTTGAATGGCCTCGGCGATACGAGGATGTAAAGTCGCCTCAAGCTGGTGTCGTTTTTTATCATTGGAAAAAATGATGTTACGCAGTTGGCGCCGGTCGAGCTGCCCCTCTCTAGTCAAAATACCCTGGCCAAATAGCGCGCAAATTTCTGCTAGAGCCGGTGAATTGGCCCGGGTGAGTTGGTGACTAATGTCATCGGCATCGCAGCAGGGCACGCCAAGAGCTGAAAATAGCCCGGTAACCGTAGATTTGCCGCTACCGATGCCACCAGTGAGACCAATGATTAGCATGATTGCAGGCTTGCCTTAGGCAAGCCTAGGGGGCGTTCTTAATGAATAAAGCGATACTGCCGGGCCTGTTTTTTTGTCCAGCAAGGCAGAACGAGCGCCGTGTAGTTGCGCTACATAAGCGAGTGACGACGTGCCCTCGGGGTATAACGCGGCTGGACAAAAAAACAGGCCCGGCCCTTCGGGTTGCGCCTGAAAAAACGCCAGGCCGCGTTGTTCGTCGTTCATTTGGAATAACCAAACCTCTCTTCTCACGCCTTGCACCCCGAGGGCACGTTGCCTGGTGCTTTTTCAGGCGCAACAGTATCGCTTTATTCATTAAGAACGCCCCCTAGTAGATTAAGATAAAACTGCGATGCGTCATCGCCTAGCATAAAGGTTATCCAGCCAGCGGTGGCGAGAAAGGGGCCGAAAGGAATGGGCATATTGCGATCGCGACCACGAATCAAAATCAGCGAAATTCCAACGACAGCGCCAACAAGCGCAGAGAAAAATATAACCGTTGGTAGCGCTTGCCAGCCTAGCCACGCGCCTAAAGCTGCTAATAGTTTAAAGTCACCATAGCCCATGCCTTCTTTGCCAGTGACGAGTTTAAATAATTGATAGACAAGCCACAGGCTGAGATAACCGGCCATAGCACCAATTACGGCAACACGTAAATCGACAAACAGCGTAAACAGGCTGGCGAACAAACCAAGCCAGAGCAGCGGCAGCGTAATACTGTCAGGCAGAAACTGGGTGTCGTAATCAATCAGGGTCAGGCTGATTAAGCACCAGGTAAAGAATAATGCCGCTAACACAGGCCAACCAAAACCAAACTTAAAGGCAACCAGTGCTGAAAGGACGGCGGTTGTTAATTCAACTATAGGGTAGCGTACAGAGATACGTGTCTTGCAATTGCTGCACTTGCCTTTTAAAAACAGATAACTGACAAGCGGGATATTTTCCAGTGCCGTAATTTGGTGATTGCAGTTAGGGCAGGTCGATCGCGGTACCGCGAGATTGAAAGGTGTTGCGTCGTCGCTGAGTTCTTCAGGGCTGCACTGCGCCTGCCAGTCGCGTTCCATCATCACGGGCAAGCGATAAATGACGACATTCAAAAAGCTGCCAATAAGCAGGCTCACTACAAATACAAGCGACACAAAAGCAGCAGGGTTGTACTGCAAGAAGGCTGCTAGTTCCATCTAGATAAAAATCTGGCGATTAGACAACTTCGCCAAGTTTGAAAATCGGCAAGTACATGGCGATAACAAGCCCACCCACCACAATGCCCAAAAACGCCATAATCATAGGTTCAATCAGGCTGGCCATCGAATCAACCAGGTTGTCGACTTCTTCTTCATAAAAATCGGCAACTTTACTCAGCATGGCATCGAGAGAGCCTGATTCTTCACCAATGGCGACCATCTGATTAACCATATTGGGAAATACCCCCGTGTGTGCCATGGCGGCATTTAGCGCCGTTCCTGTCGATACCTCATCACGTATACGCAGAATAGCATCGCTATAGACTACGTTACCGGCGGCACCGGCTACGTTGGTCATGGATTCGACTAGTGGTACACCGGCAGCAAACATGGTGGATAAGGTTCTGGCGAAACGTGCAATGGCTGCTTTATGCAGAATATTGCCAATGACAGGTGTCTTAAGTACCAGCCGATCTACGGCATTACGTACTTTCCTGGATTTGCGATGAGCGTTAACAAAGACAAATCCCGCAGCAGCAATGCCGCCGAATATAATGTACCAGTAGGCTTGGAACGCTTCAGATATTGCAACCACAAATAAGGTCATTGCAGGCAGGTCAGCGCCAAAGCCTTCAAATACCGACTTAAACTGAGGTACAACAAAGATCAAAAGAATAGAGGTAATGATAAATGCAACGACAATAACGGCTGTAGGATAAGTTAGCGCTTTCTTGACTTTGGCTTTAATCGATTCGGTTTTCTCTTTGTAGACAGCAATTTTGTTTAGCAATGACTCAAGAATACCCGCTTGCTCACCGGCAGCAATCAGGTTGCAAAATAAATCATCGAACTGGCGGGGGTGTTTGCGAAACGAATCGGCCAGATTATTACCGGCTTCTACGTCACTACGAATAGTGCCAATTAATGTTTGCATGCCAGGGTTTTCATGGCCCTGACCAATAATTTCAAAGGCCTGCACCACTGGCACACCGGCAGAAAGCATGGTTGCCAGTTGGCGAGTAAAAATCGCAATATCTTTCGCAGTAATTTTTTTGCTGGTACTAAATAACGGTTTCGGTTTTTTCTTGACGCGCAAGGGGTTAATGCCCTGACGGCGTAACTGCGCCTTGATTAATGGAATGCTTTTGCCTTGCAGCTCACCTTTGATCTTGGTGCCGCGCTTGTCGGCACCAACCCAGGTGAAGGTGCTTGCTTGAATTACTTTTTCAGCCATTATTCAGTGGTTACCCTTATAACTTCTTCTAGGCTTGTAACACCATCCATTGCTTTCTTCAAGCCCGACTTACGCAAATCGTTAATTCCCTCACGTTCTGCCTGCTCTGCGAGCGCGATTGAGTTCGCGCCGGCCATAATCTGTTTGCCCATTTCTTCTGAAATAGGCATGACCTGATAGATGCCTACCCGGCCCTTATAGCCCATGTTGCAACTGTCGCAACCCTTGGGTGCATAGATTGTATAGTCCTGTTCTAACTGTGCTTCGGTGAAACCCGCTTCCAGTAAAGCCTCTTTGGGGATATCGACCGGTGTTTTGCATTCTTTACACAGTTTACGCGCAAGGCGTTGCGCAATAATCAGCGATATGGTCGCCGCGATGCTGTAACCCGGCACACCCATATTGGCGAGACGGGTCAAGGTTTGCGGTGCGTCGTTAGTATGCAGTGTAGACATTACCATATGACCCGTCTGGGCCGCTTTAATGGCGATCTCAGCGGTTTCCAGGTCACGAATCTCACCGACCATGATGATGTCGGGATCTTGCCGTAAAAACGATTTCAGCGCCGCTGCAAAGGTCAACCCGGCTCTGGGGTTTACATTGACCTGATTAACGCCCGGCAAGTTAATTTCCGCTGGATCTTCTGCGGTTGAAATATTGCGGTCTTCAGTATTTAAAATATTAAGACCGGTATATAGGGAAACAGTTTTACCGCTACCCGTGGGGCCTGTGACCAAAATCATACCATAGGGCTGATTCAGTGCATGCATGTAGAGTTCTTTTTGCTCTGGCTCATAACCCAAAGCATCAATGCCCATTTGTGCGCTGGTGGGGTCAAGAATACGAATTACAATTTTTTCGCCAAACAAGGTCGGGCAGGTGCTGACACGAAAATCAATAGACCGGTTTTTCGAAATCGTCATTTTCATGCGACCGTCTTGCGGTACGCGGCGCTCCGAGATGTCAAGCCGTGACATAACCTTAAGTCGTGCTGCAATCTTCATGGCCATGGCAACAGGTGGTGCAACCACTTCTCTTAGTACGCCATCCAGACGTGTGCGAACGCGGTATTTTTTTTCATAAGGCTCAAAATGAATATCCGAGGCGCCGACTTTAATGGCGTCAAGCAGCACTTTGTTAACGAAACGCACAATCGGAGTGTCATCGACTTCGGATTCTGCTGCTCCTGCGGCACCTTGGTCAGCGCCATCCGACATATCCAGGTCTTCCAGATTGTCATCGCCGGCAAAGGCATCCATAGAATCAGCGTTGTGGTCCAGCGCACGTTCTATTGCCTTACGCAGCTTGTCGTCTTCGGCAAGAACAGGTTCGGTGTTAAGGCCGGTATTGAACTTGATTTCATCAAGCGCAGGCAGATTAGTCGGGTCAGACAGCGCAATATACAAACGACTGCCGCGTTTAAACAAGGGCAGGGCATTGTGTTTGCGAATTAACGATTCTTTAACCAGGCCAACCGTGTCGCGCTCTAGTTCGATGGCTCGTAAGTCAAACAAAGGCAGGCCGAATTCACGCGAAGCAGTCATCGCAATGACATTACTGGCGAGTATTTTATGTTCGACCAGATAAGACGCCAGAGGAATTTTTTCCTCATGCGATTTTTTATAGGCGTTAAGCGCTGTGCTCTCGTCGAGCAGTCCTTCGCGTACCAGATAACGCGCCAAGCCGTTTAATATAATTTTGTCAGAAGGTGTTGCTGAGCTTTGCATGGTTGTCTCCCGTCTCTAGGGGTTATCGGCAGTGTGTTGAATATCTTTGCTGTGAAGTTTGGGGTACTGATGATTTAGTCACTTAACAGGCTGTTGAAAACCAAAGACCCTCAACCCACTCTTGCATTTTGCCCTACACATACCGGCTAAAAATGCTGCCTTATCTAAAATATGCCCTGGATTAAGCTGTCTCCCAGGGGC
>NVRF01000016.1 GCA_002400775.1 Gammaproteobacteria bacterium | reverse complement strand
TTGTAAACAAAAATCTCTTTTTTAAAAAAATCATAATTTATATATATCTCTTTGCCTTTTAGTTTAGGACAAAATAATTCATAAAACCTATTATTTGGAAATTATATCTACTCTAATATTTTCACCATTAATCCATTCATAATCTGGTAATTTAACCCTGAATATTATAGTTGCGAGTAAGTTATTGGTATTTGGGATGATGAAATAGTCCTCAGTTATTATTGCACCAAACCTGCTATCTATCTCGAAAGCAAAATTTTTCAAACTTGGTTCTTTGGAGACAGATTTAAAAGGAACCTTTATTTCAAGTGCATATTTGTTCTCAATAAATTTAACCACTAATTTACCTTCTTGGCGGCCTAACGTTGCAGACACGTCTTTTTGTGAGCTCCCTGTACGCAAGGCATTCCAAATATAAAATCTTTCTTCTTTATTTAAATGCTGATACTGTTTCATCGGTGCAGTTCCTACGGTTAGATTAAATGTTTCGCAACATCATCGTACCTAAATTAGGTGATTCTAGAAATTGCACTTATTGTATGAATTCGCGACTTACCAAAACAAAAAGGACTTTTCCCAATGAAAATAGCCTGTTTAAGCTGCTTTACATGGGCATCCAGAACGCTACGAAAAAATGGACCATGCCCATTCAAAACTGGAATTTGACACTTTCACAATTGTCTATATATTTTGAGGGAAGGTTAGATGATGCTCTTGACCTCTAAACCATTGACACAAAATTCTGAACGCCCTCACGGCCTATGAACAACGGTATTTAATGAATCAGAAAGTGCCTAGGACTCAAGCCGTATCAGATCAGCGCGGCCTCATCTGTCGAGGATCCGTTAACTATGGATATACCCATTATCGTAGTAATTCCGCTCCAAAATAGACATAATCGTGTCTTCGATGGTCTTTGAAGCATTCAAAGAAACGATAATGATCAATACTTTCATGGGAACTATCTTTCGAATACATCATGATAAAAGGTCATGGTCTGATCAAAACAGCGATCCCAACCAAATTGCTCCGCGTTTACCAAACCTTTTTGTCTATACATATCTCTCACTCGGACATCATTGAGCATTGCAATCTTTTCAAGAAAACATTCTACTTCGATGCAGTCCACAAGCAATCCCGCGTCCCCAGCAACTTCCGTAATAGACGAAGTTTTGGTACTAACCACTGGACAGCCTGCCTTCATCGCCTCAACCACCGGTATACCGAAGCCTTCATAACTTGAGGGATACAACAGACAAAATGCACGGTTGTACAATACATTCAGTTCGGCCGCACTGATCCGGCTGAAATACCTATATCGCTCCGGAAGCTTTTGTTCCAAGAGCACTGATTCCACCTTACTCAACGGGTTTCCCACCATCACCAGCCAAAGACCTTCAGTGCGATGCAATATTTCCACAGCCATGTCAAAGTTTTTATGCACACTTTTACGGTCACCCACAAATAGCACGAACGGTTTGTTTGGCGCATTCCGCAAAGATACTGGACTAGTATCAGATAGTGGATAGAAATCCTCGCTTACTCCATTATGAATAACCGCAATTTTTTTTAAATGAATCTGTGGAAGATATTCTAAGAGATCTTTTTTGGTATTTTCCGAGACACAAATGATTCCATCAGCTTTTTTGATGGCAAAAAACTTCTGGGCAGTGTGTATCCACTTTGCAGGTCCTTTGCGGAACTTTTCATAAGTAAAATCATGCACGGTCACAACATTTCGGACTTTTTTTTGTAACGAAAACCGATAATAACTCGAATGAAACAGCACTTTTTCCGACACAGGAAGGTATACGGGCAGATAACGTAAAAAACGTGACAACCAATGGGATTCAAGCCGAATGAGCCTGGGATTAATATCTAAAGTTTTTCGGAAGATATTCTTCTGATAACCATCAATCTCGATGATATGTGCACGCTCACCTTCTTTTTCCAGTATACGTTTTTGTAACTCGGACCAATAGACAGAAATACCACCGCTTCGCTGTAAAAAAAAGATGATATTGTCCAAATAGATATGCATCTTCGTATTATTTTCTGTTGAGCAACAAGTCCATATCACTTTGCGTTTTGCTTTGCATACGCGTTTTGACATAAAACCCAAAACCTACTCTTCCAAGTAAGACAATCATTTTGAACCAGAAAGGACTGACACGTTTTTTGGAAAACATATGAATATTTTTTTTGTTGGAGCAAAGATTCAAACCATATTTTTTTGCGATATATACAAGAGTTTTATACTCGTAAAGTGCAATATGCTGTCCATGCTCAAGTCCGTAGTACCACCACTTACCCGGTTTCGGTAAATGTTTAGGTATCAGCATAGTACTGAATAAAAGTGTACCTGAGAGCGAGAGCATCTTTTCAATCTCATCAAGCGGCTGCACAAAATGTTCAAAAACCTCGAAAGAAGTGAGCAACTCCACAGGAGTTTCACCGCAAAATTCGAATCCCCTGGCAACTAGATTTTGAGTATGTTTATCCTGCCAATAGAAATCGAATCCAATATCTCGCATGATCCGGGTAAAAATCCCATAGCCACCAGCATAATCAAGATATCTCCCTCTTTGATTAAACAGAAGATAGAGTAAAGATGCTACGATGTTTCCAAACTGCAAGTTTCGCCGTATAATTCCTGTATCTGTAATGTTAATGCTTTCACCATAAGCCTCGTCAAGCCAGTAAGGTGCTTCGGTTTGAATAAAGCCACAATGTCCACATCGATAATATTTGACAAGATATTTTTCCAATATTGTCGATGTCGAAAAAGGGGCAGGAGGCTGACTACAGATTTTACATTGCATTATATTCCAGCCCTCTTCATCCGCCTGTAGAAGCTTCTCACTCTATAATAAGCTCTTACACAGAGCGACAACGCAGTATCTTTCAAATAACCTTGTACTCTTGTTACAGCAACAGAATTCTCAACAAGTGGCTGTTTGTTCAAAATGATTCGATTAAACTCGCATTCTTGCGAATACGGATCGTAATCGACACAATGGATTCCGGAAGCATCATGACCGATATTCTTGACCAAACTTTTCACAGGATTGACACATAAACCCTTTTTTTGAAAAATAGATGTATACCAAAAGATCGCCCAGGTATCACGCCTTCCTTTCGCATTGGCCAAGACCTGTGACCATACATTATTATATCCGTCAAGGTTAAACGCTAAGATCTGCTCTTTTGTAAATTCTTGTATCAATTTCGGCACGTCTTTATGAAAGAATCTCCATCGATCTGACCATGTTGCCCACCCCCAACAGTTCATATTTCTCCATAGAAAACTGCTCTCTAATCCCTTAGCGTCAATCGGATAATTCCAGCCTGATATATGCATCACTTTTTCATCTGATTCATACATTTCTAACACATCGTTCATATATTGTAAGAAATACCTTCCTGTCACCAGATCATCTTCCAGTACAATTACCCGACCGTGACGGTTCACAATATCGGTCACACCACCGATGATCGAGTCAGCAAGACCGCGATTGACGGGTTGTTCAATAATCACTACCTTCTTAAAACACTCAACCGTTTTGACGTACTCTCTTACAGACGCCACTTGAACCCCGTCTTGTCGCTCTGTTGATGCGTCGGAATAAATGTACAGAATACTCTCCTTAGCCAGCGTGTTTACCTGCAACGCCTCAATGGTTTTTTTCACATGTTCCAGACGGTTATAAACGAATAATACGATCGGAGCAAACTGCATTATGTTACTTCATTCCTATAATAATTATTGATATCACGATATCGGCTGACATCCTCGGCCAATCGCCCGAGAATACTAGCTGATCTCTTAAACGAGTCGACCAGAACATTTTTAACGTATCACTCTTTTTCGATATACGAGCCGGCTCCCATAATTAATAGACAATCCGATCCAAAAAAACCAACATACCAATTAAAACCATTGATTATGCGACATTGGTTTCAGTTAATTATACGATAATATAAGCCAAGTTAGGATCACGGAAAAATCCCTTTATCACCTTTTTTGGTTTGCTCAGTAGCCTTAAATATCGATTCATGATAGATTGAAATTGATCAGGATATAACGCCGATGCGCGCCCAAGTTTGTTATTCTTAAGCCATTACCACATCCACTCATCAGGATTAACGATTGTGTCCACAAAGTGAAATGTTTCTCATCACTAACCGCTCAATATATCTACCAAGCATTGCTCACTTACCTATAACGATTTACATCGTGGCCCTTGAAAACTCTTGCTGCGAGAGCCGCCGCGCGCAGTAGTGCATTGTTATTACCGCCCCCATCATTGACCACATGATATTGCTCCCGTATAACGACCCGGAAAACATCGCCGCAACCAAATACTGGATATATAACAATGCAACCCACGTTGCCACGCTGTTACCATAGATTAATTGAAAAGCAGACCATAAACTCATTATCACTAGGATACAAAAGGTCGTACCGCCAACAATACCGGTAGCCATAAAGCTTTCTAGCACCACATTGTGCGGATAAAAACCAGAATTTAGCTCTTCCAAAGCGCTACCAGTCAAGGGGTTATTTAGAAATTGGCTCCAAGCATCTTCAAATAGTTGAAGTCGAATACTTGTAGATTGATCATCACTAATTTCGACTATTGACTGTACCCGTGTAATTGGCGAGTAGCCAAGCTTGTTCTCTATAATTTGAGCGACACCGGACGTTACTATAAGAATTATGGCACCAAAGCTCAATAAACGAACCAAATACCTTACCCGCATTCTTAACAGCACAAAAGTGGCTACGACAAGAATCAGAGCAAGAAAAGGCCCCCTTGATGCGGCAGTGCCCACTGTAAAAAGTCCCAACAACATAAGCAACATAAACGAAGCATTACTTCTTTTAAGAAATTTACTTTTCTCATAAAGATAGTATCCGCAAAGAATCGCTAGTGAAGCTCCAAGATGACCAAGTGAAATGGAATTAAGAGTCTCACTCGCCATCCGCCCTGATCCTGCGACTGAAGAAGCCCCCGATAAGACTGGTTGCAAATTTACATACAGCGCTAAACCACATGCAATAGCGGCAAGCGTCACGGAAATGTCAAACGCTCGATTAAGTGTTTGCCTGTCAACAAACACCATAAGACCTAACATAGGAATGAGACACATTCCGAAACTGTACAAAAAATACTCTACCGAGCTGAGCCGTAATGGTATTGGGAAAAGCACTGTATCTGATAGCAATCTGATGAAATAAAATAACCAGAAGATACAGAGTGGCACCAAAAAAATCCCTGTATAGCCTCGAGATCTTTTAACAGAAACAAAAAAAATGACCGCTACACTTAACACGACCACTAACCCGCGAAACGGAACAGAAGCAACCCGACTGTCCATACCAAACAATACTGGAAGCGCCGACACAAGCGGATAGCCTGCTAAGGTCAACCCATACAACGAAGCAACTCCCCAAGAGATTAACGTACTTTTCCTAACTATCCATGAGAGATGCGAACCATTACTAACTCTCACGACCACCCCATGATCGTTCCGGACGGTTTCTTGACATAAATCAAGCAGTTGGATACGCTCTTCAAGTCAACAACACTTCTATTTTTCCTTTTAACACCATTACCCCATTACCCCATTACCCCATTACCAAAAACTTGCCACAAAATCTCACCGCTCCCCTAAATACGCTGACTCTAGCGCATTGCAGATACCTTCGCCAAATAACTTTGGTATATGACGTTGAGACAAGTAAAACCCCCGTCGACCATAAAACTCCCTGGCTTCTGAGTCCTTGGCTAGCCGGATAATAGTGGAAAGAGCTTGTACGTGATCGCAAATATTTATTGATTCACCAACCTCATGCCGTCTTGTGATCCAACCGATAAGCCCTTCCTTACAAGCGACAACCGGCAACCCCATTCGCCCAGCCTGCAGCAACACACCACTCATACCATAAAAACCTTGATAGCCAACCCAAACAATATCCGCTGCACGAAAAGACAAATACTCCCGCGTATCGTCAAGAAACCCTGGCATTTCTATCAACCGCCCGGCAGTTCGCAGATTCATCGCCACACTCGCGAGAAGAAACTCTCTCGTAAACTGGTCCTGTTTACCCGCTAATAAGACAATCACGTTTTTTGGGCACCCATCTGCAACTAGTATGTTAAACAAAAACGAAATCCCTTTTCGTTCACTAATTGAGCCGTAGACTAGCAACACGATCTGATCATTCCTCACTCCCAAAGACTCACGAGCCTCTTCACGAGTTATTGTGCCTTGGAGATGGGCAACGTCAGGTACGTAAATCAGTTTATCATAGCTTGAAAACCGCTCCTTCAATGCATATTCGTACATTGACTCATCAATTACGCATAGACTGCCCAGTGTAGGAATGCGAAGAAGTCTGTAAAACAACTTCTCATACAGCCAGTCTTGTCGGCTAGCGGAGCCGATAACCCCCATACGCTGATGGTGATGTCTTACGGACATCAGCATCCCTGCAAAAGGAGTATTATCAAACGGTGATCCCAGAAGAGACATTACGTTAAAGAGGTAATCAAGATGAACGACGTAAACCACATCAGGCACATTCTCTTTCGCGATGCTTCGATAAGCCAGCTCGAAAGCTTTATATTGACGATATTGGTAATTTAACAAATTTAACACTGTTGGATTTTCTACCGGAAACTGTACGCGAGGCATGAATGAGATTTTTAGCTTATCTTTACACTCTTTCTTTACTACCTGATAGGCGGGATGGTCTACCACTCGCTCCGTAGTGACCAGGTGCAAGTCCCAACCGCGCCGTAGCGCTTCTTGCACAATATGCCGCACATATAAAATCATGCGGTGACCACTTGCCTCCGGTTCAAATATTATAACTTTCATGGTACTTTGCCTAACTAGTTTCTAAACCGACTCTCCCACCAATCCACATGCAAATAACCAAGGAAGTTCTCCTCATCATGCGATCACTAACACCCAAAAACCAAACGAAAATAACGCGACTCGATGACTTTCTTGATACTAAACTTCTTCGAGATTTTTTCTCGTCTCATTAATTTGAGAAAACCTTGCCATACTCTGCTTCAACAATAACGGTAAAAACCAAGTGGATATACATATATTGGCAATACATAGTGCCGCGACTGCGCCAGCAGCTCCCATGTCCTCTATGAGCCATGTTGCAATTAGAACCATCAACAAACTTTCTACTAATAACGCTATGGATGATCGCCATACCACCCCCATCCCGAAAAGCGCAATGTAATTAATATGGGCCCACATAGAAAGAACAAAATACAAACCAAACAGTTTTTGTACCATGAGACTAGGGACAATAGATTCCCCTACCCATAGACGAATTATATCCTGTCCAAAAGTCGCAAAGAGTATGCCGGCGACCACCGCGTACGTCATCAACAAAAATGAGCTCTTTCTGTATGCTTTAAGTGCCCATTTTGTATCACCACGCGCTACTGCATCTATATACGCAGGCAATAGCGGTTGGCTAACCATCGCCACTATTCCACCTGCCAATATCACTAGACGAAACATGGTGGCATAAGAAACAACACTTTCCGCGCCCAACATTGTGCCCAACAATAAGACCCCCGACTGCTGGTTGACCAATGCACTTATTTGCACAAGCAAGAAAGCTAAGCCAGTACTCATCAATATCCTAATAAAACTGATATTAAAGTTTTCAAACCGCGGCATTAAATAAGGGCGTTTAACCGTAACCAAGTGAACGCCATTGAGCAATTTCGCGAAAACTACCGTGCCATATACCGCAATAATCATCCCCGCGATAGTTGGCCAATAGAGGGCAACCGCAAGCAATAAAATAATGCTCAAAGTGTTGCCGAAAATCCCCCATAAATTATTGACATATTGCTCTTGATAACCCGCCCTTGACGCCTCAACTACGCTCAATATCACTTGTAGGGACAATACCCCCCCAAGCAAGATAACTCCTACCTGTATTTCAAAGGCCAGCTCACTAGTTTGTACACCAAACACGGCACCCATAGGTAATAGAAGGATGGTAATGATAAGAATGCTAAGCAACAAGATTGCGATACTAGTAACTAGAAATAATGCGGTTGTAAAATATCGCGATTCTTCCAGTTGATCTCCTTTTGCCACTGATGCGGCTATACCTTTAATTAGGCCCGGCCCCACACCTATATTGCCCATACTTACCCATGTAAGTGCTGCACTAAGCATGATGAACACGCCGTATTGACTTACGCCAAGAGCTTTTATAGCGATAGGCACAGCCAAGAGCTGCGCACCAATAGTCACTAGTTTTGAAGCTGCAGAGGTCGCAACTGAGTATTTGATACGCCTTGTACGAATTTCTACCATCCTCGAATAAATTTATTCCTCTCACTACAGACTTAGAATCACACTGTCAAACCAGATTCATTTAATTTTAACGATAATCCATATTCAGGAACTAATACATAAGAAGATTTCCATTGCGCATATTATGTCTATACAACTCGTCTAATGTCGTCTTTTTGATTGTGTGTGTATCGATAAATTTCATTTTATAATTTGGATTATACTCGAGCAGAAGCTTTGGAACATTTAGTGTGTCGTGCCCAAAACTTTTAGTAGCTTTTTCACTAAGCTCCAACAAGATCGTCGGCCTATATTTGGATATCGTACGCCTCGCCCCCCGAACAACTTTGAGTTCTGCCCCTTCCACATCCATTTTTATCAGGTCAATATGATCAATCTCTTGTGGGAGCACATCATCTAACCGTCTAGCCATCACTTTGTGAATACTTGCATCATCCCACCCCTGATTCACCATTGAAGCACAACCGTGAGTTTCATCATTTGGGCAAAAAAGTGTAACCTCGCTATCAGCATCCGAAAGTGCCATTTCAAAGACTTCTACCTGCATTGCAGAATTTAAACTGATGTTTCTCTTTAATTTCTCTAGTGTGTCTGGGTTTGGTTCAAAAGAGAGTACTCTCCCATTACTACCAACTTCATGATTTGCGATCAGCGTGTAATAACCGACATTTGCGCCGATATCTATAAAAATTCCACCTGGCTTTAAGTATCGAAGTAACACACGCCTGTATAGAAACTCAAAAGAATCAAAGTAAACTGAACGTTCGATAAAATCGTCCATATGCAGTTCCATCATTATCCCACACTGCAATTTATATATCCCATCCTGCGGAACCATTCTCCACTTCTTAGCCAAGCTTTCAATCCAATGTCGGCCATGTGACGTTGGATTTAAGCAATTAATAAGCCTTAGGAAAACAGACAACTCAGAACGAATTTTTTCACTACTTTTGATTTGCATAATATGCTCTCATTCCGCATCTTTCTTAGTTAAAACGACAGACCCTAAACACAACCCTATATTACAGATTTCTTCAAGAGCCGCTTCATTATATAATTTCCTTAAAGATCTGATGATAGGCATTAGCAGTTTTATAAATCGAAAATTGCTGCATATTGCGATCATAACGCTTACGGACACGAATAAAGGTGCGGATAGCATCCGAAAACTTTGCTGTATTTTCAGGGTCTAATAATGTTGCCCCCGGCAATGCTTTAGCAAACGAGAAAACTGATATATTAGAAGCGATAACAGGTAAACCACTTGCCAACCCTTCAAGATATGCAATGCCTTGTGACTCCCAAGCTGAGGGCATTAAAAATAAATCGGCTGCGGAGAGCAATTGTGGAACATCTGACCGAGAACCAAAAAATTCAACTCTATCCTCACAACCATATTCTGCTATAAGATTTCGAAGATATTTATAATAATTAGAATCCTCTACCAACCCCACGAACCACAGCATCAGACCTGGGTGCTCAGCAAACAAAGGTAGTGTGGCTTTTAGACTAAGGTGCTGCCTTTTAACTGAATCAATACGCCCCACCTGAATAACGACATAACTCGGTTCTTTTAAGCCCCAGTCGGCTCGATACCGTTCTCTGCTCGTTAATGCCTTTAAAAATCTCGAGGAATCAATACCATTGGGCAGAAACCTCATAAGTCCTTGGCCTCCAACTTGCGAAACGTAATTTTGCAAGCCGAGTTGGGAGACTGACGCTATTACAGAGGCCTTGTGTCTAAACAAACGTTCCATCCACGCTAGCTTCACGACACCGTAATCGTTTACAGCGTGTAACACACTGACGATCGGAACATCTACACATAACAAAGCTATCCTCGCATAAAGAGACGGAATAGCAGTGTGTGCTGCGATCACTTCAGGGCGAAATTCTTTTACCCATCTCCTTAAGAAATAAAGACGGCCTACCCGCCTAAGTGGAGCCTTTGGTAAAAACCAATCAACTCCTATCGCCTGCAGACCAGAAACTTCACATTCAAATTCAGGTTCCGATGGATTTAACGCGATTATTGCGACATCATGACCTTGTTCCGCATCAATTCTTGCTAAATCGCGTACGAGAATCTCCGCACCAGAATAGCGCGGAGTAAGTATGACATGAAGTACTCGCATCGATAATTCCTGTATTAGTATCCGCAAGAATGGCCACATAAACAACCACAAAAAACCCACCTATCTAAGCCTGAATTCAGTGTTAAAAGGCCTACAACAGCAGAAAATATGCACGATACCATTTCACAAATTCAGCGATGCCCTCTACTACCAAAGTCGAGGGTTTATAACCAACATCAGCAATCAAACCATTTACGTCGGCATAAGTATCAGGAACGTCACCAGACTGCAAAGGTAAATATTCTTTTTTTGCTTCTTTACCTAATTCTTTTTCCAGGCACAGAATATAATCCATAAGCTCTACAGGTTTGTTATTTCCTATATTGTAAACTCTCCACGGAGCTTTACTCGAACCTGGATCAGGAGCTTTTGGATCCCAGCCTTGATTAGGCTGAGCTGGCTTATCCAGAGTTCTTACTACACCCTCTACGATATCATCGATATAGGTGAAGTCTCGTTTATGCTTACCATGGTTAAATATTTGTATTGGTTTTCCTTCCAAAATCGCTTTGGTGAACTTAAACAACGCCATGTCTGGGCGCCCCCATGGACCATAGACGGTAAAAAAGCGTAAGCCAGTCGCAGGCAAAGCAAAAAGATGGCTATAGCTATGCGCCATTAATTCATTAGCGCGCTTTGTCGCCGCATAAAAAGAGACAGGGTGGTCTGCGGTATGCCTCTCAGAAAATGGCATGAGCTCATTTGCACCATACACAGAGCTGGTAGACGCATACACAAGGTGTTCAATTTTATTGTGCCTGCAACCTTCTAATATATTTGTAAATCCAACTAAATTTGAATCGACATAGGCATTGGGGTTTTCTATTGAATAGCGGACGCCTGCCTGGGCTGCCAAATTGATCACTCGATGAAATGATTCTTTTTGAAATAAACTGGATATCCCTTCCCTATCAGCGAGGTCAAGTTTATAAAATAGAAAAGAATCGTAGTCCTTTAAAATATCAAGGCGCGCTTCTTTCAGTGCCACGTCGTAATAGTCATTAAGATTATCCAGCCCAACGACTTCGTCTCCTCTCTCTAGAAGATATCTGGCAACGTGAAATCCTATAAAACCGGCAGCACCGGTTACTAGCACCTTCATTTGTTATTCCTGAGTTTTACACATTGCATAGTCACTGCGTGGGAAAAAACTTCCAGTATCAATGACTATTTACCCATTTAACCCAGAATTATGACACAAAGGTGATGAATGCTCACAAACTAGTTGGCTCGGCCATAGACGTCATCAAAACGAACGATATCGTCTTCACCTAAATAGCTTCCGGACTGAACTTCGATCAACTCCAGCGCAAAACTGCCGGGGTTTTCTAATCTATGCTTGACACCGAGTGGTATGTAAGTTGATTGATTTTCACTCAGCAGAAAGTCCTCTTCACCGCAAGTAACACGTGCGGTACCTTGCACCACTATCCAGTGCTCGGCGCGATGGTGATGCATCTGTAATGATAGGGATGCTCCAGGGTTTACAATGATTCGTTTAACCTGAAAACGTTCGCCAAAATCAATGGATTCATAGGACCCCCATGGCCGGTAAACACGCCTATGACTTTGATACTCTGACCGACCACTGGACTTCAGTCCTTCAACAATACTTTTTACATCCTGAGTGCGGCTTTTATGTGCCACCATGACTGCATCAGCGGTTTCAACAACAATCATATCTTCGATACCAACACCTGTGACCAGACGATGCTCAGAAATAAGCAGTGAGTTTTTGGTATCTTTAGTGACAACATCACCCTTAATGACATTACCTTCGCCATCACGCTCACTGACGTCCCACAAGGAAGACCATGCGCCGACATCAGACCAACCGACGTCGATCGGTATTACCGCTACGGGAAACCCATCGTCGCCAGTCGCTTTTTCCATCACTGCATAATCGATTGAATCACTTGGACAGGCTTTGAAGGTTTCCGAATCGGCACGAAAAAAGTCGTTATCTTC
The DNA here is from genome assembly GCA_002400775.1 of Gammaproteobacteria bacterium. Classification (GTDB taxonomy): domain Bacteria; phylum Pseudomonadota; class Gammaproteobacteria. Next base: position 24,098 of record NVRF01000016.1, on the reverse strand, counting down.
AGTGCCTTTATCAAAGGATGCACGACAAACATCGCTAATGTCTGAACGAAAACATTCGATGGCTTTCAACCAGGCCGATGCTCGCATCATAAAGATGCCACTGTTCCAGAAATAATCGCCACTCGCTAAATAGGCCATGGCCATCTCAACATCAGGCTTTTCGACAAATTTTTCTACGACAAACGCTTTACCGTTTGCTCCGGCAGAAGCACCAGACTTGATATAGCCGTACCCTGTTTCGGCATGCGAAGGCACAATACCAAATGTCACCAGTACACCATCATTAGCGAGCTGCGCGCCCTCAAAGATCGCGTCGTGAAAAGCACCGGCATCACGAATAACATGGTCAGCCGGCATCACCAACATCACATCGTCGTTACCTTTTTGACTAACAGCTAACGCAGCCAAAGTTAGTGCAGGAGCCGTGTTACGACCAACCGATTCTAAAATAATACTGCTAGCAGACACATCTATCTGACGTAACTGCTCGGCCACCAGGAATCGATGTTCCTCATTACACACCAACAAGGGGTTTCTTGCGGTAATATCACTAGCATTATCTTGATCGAGTCGATCAACAGTATCTTGCAGCAAACTATTTTTACCCACCAGTGCAAGTAGCTGCTTGGGATAATGTTCTCGTGAAAGCGGCCACAGGCGTGAGCCTGAACCACCCGAAAGAATAACAGGCTGAATCGTAGTCATAAGTATTTACCAAAAAAGTTGCGTGAACTAATTTATTTTAATGCACATATTACTGGCAGTCTTTGCAGACCTGTTAGCTCTTGGCTGCTGAGCCAGCACTCCCACCGTTTCTACTATTTACAGAAATAAATTCAACAATAAAAGCCAAAATAATGGCAACAATGAATGCCATGATACAGGTCAATACCAAAGTCAAAGTCCGCTTGGGCGAAACCACTGTCTCGCTGTAAGTTGCCGCGCGCAATAAGCTACTTGGATAAGACTTTAGGTCTTGTGCAATCTCAACCTCGCTAATCTTGCCACCTGCCTCAAGTGATTGCTCCGCCAAGCGCGACTTTTCCAGAGTAAACAATGCCGCAGCCGACGTATCGTGTTGCGCCAGCAATTCTGCCTGTCTATCTATATCGGCAAGCGCCCGATCAACCGTCGCTTTCACGTCACGCAGATAAACCAACTGGCCACCTAATACTTGCTTAGCGTGATCATACCGTTTTTGATGTTTAGCCAACAACTTCTCGCTCACTTCCTTGAGGAATATCTGAGCCTCATCGGGACTATGCGCCTGAGTAACTAGCCCGATAAGTTCATCACTACTCTTGTCTACGGAAACCGATTCCAGACGGGGCAATTTTGGTCGCTCTTGTGCGTCGTCAATGCCGTAGTCTTCTTTCATCTGTTTAATAAGAATTGCTGATGGCTCTATTGACTTATCAACCGACACGTTGTGCATGCCACCAATAAGCCCCACTCTTAACACAGCACGGCTTTCGTAGACCGACTGTTGATTTATCACATAGACCGCCGCGGCAATCATAGCAAACATGATAACAAGCACGATCAATAAATAACGCCGCCGCAACACGGCGAAGATCTCACTTAACGAGATTTCATCCTGAGGGTAAAAAGCCGGATACGGCACAGGCTCATTAATAGACTGACGATCTTCACGCACTATAAAACCAAACCTTATATTACAAATTTAACAGCGAATTATGAACTAATCCGTGTCCATGAACCAGCCTGAGACCTTTGCATGAAGCATCTTTTACAAAAAAAAGGGCGGTAAACCGCCCTCTAAAACGAAAAACATCAAATCAACAGTGCTTATTCCGCCACTGTAAGATTTTCGCGATTTTTATCGATTGTCTTCTGCCCTACGCCTTTGACATTAACAAGATCGTCAACTGACGTAAATGGACCGTGATCCTGTCGGTATTGAATAATGGCAGTGGCTTTATCAGGCCCAATACCCACCAATTCTGTTTCAAGCTCATCGGCGTTGGAATGGTTAATATTAACCGGCCCCGCCAATACTAATGAAGTACTCAAAAAGAATAAACACAATAATGCATATAAACGCATAACTCTCTCCTTAATTTGGATATTTATCCATATCTCGCAAACACCTGATTGATGCTTGTCGTTTGGGAGTGTATCAAACGTTACACAGAAAGTATGTCAGATATCTCTGACAAAACACCCTGTAAAACCGCTATAGGATGCTCTGCTTGGGTGACAGGACGCCCAATCACCAAATCACTGGCGCCGGCCAACACCGCTTCAGCTGGCGTTACAACACGACGCTGGTCATCACCGGCCGAGCCCGTCGGTCTTATACCTGGGCAAACCAGACGAAACTCGGCCCCATACATGGCTCTAAGTTCTGAGGCTTCTTGCGCTGAACACACCACTCCTTCAAGCCCACAATCAACACTGAGCTGAGCAAGCCGAAATGCTGTATCTTTCAGCTCGCCAGAAATACCTATTTCTTTCAAATCACTGCTATCCATACTGGTCAATACCGTTACACCAATCAACAATGGACGCGTACTGCGTTTGGCCAACGCATTACTCGCAGCCTCAAGCATTCTGCTGCCGCCAAAAGCATGAACATTGATCATCCATACACCTAAATCGGCTGCTGCACAGCAGGCTGCTGCTGTGGTATTTGGAATATCGTGGTATTTCAAATCAAGAAAAACATCAAACCCTCGTTTTACCAGTGACCTGACGAAATCGGGGCCTGCAGCAGTAAATAGTTCTTTACCCACCTTCACCCTGCACAAGGACGGGTCTATTTTGTCAACGAAAGTATTAGCCGCAACTTCGCTGGCAAAATCCAGGGCAACAACTACTTTCGGCAATTCAGCGTTAAACATAACAATACTCTTAAGAAACTACAGAACCTCTGATTAATTCTGGGCTGAATGGATGATGAGATAAAATTTTTCATATCGAGGCGCAAATCGCACCCCAAGGGCACTTCCTGCCGGGCGCAGGTAATAGCCGGACTATTGCGCCCTGAGGCAATGCGATAGCATTGCTGAGGAAGTGCTCTTGGGGTGCCAAGATTTGAAACGATGAGATGGAAGATTTTAGCCATCAGACATCGGGCCATGAATTAATCAGGGGTTCCCTATGGCATTAATGGGTATGGTCGAATCCCAATGCTTGCAGCTCGGACACAACCAATGCAACGACTTGGCCACATACCCACAGTGCTGGCAGCGGTAACCTTCATCTTCATCGGCAAGCCGAGTGATAACCGACAGCAACTTATGTAACTCAGCCGGTGAATCAATCTCTTTGCTTTCTGATAGCAATTCAAGCCAATTCTCGGTCAGTGACAACGAGGGATGGTCTTCTAAGGCGGCATAAATAGCATCACGATAACTTTTTTCGTCATCAGTATTTGAGTGTAACCGTAAACCTACTCGTCGCGTCACTGGCCCCACCGCAGCCTCTGGCAAGCGACGTAAATCAGCAAGAAATTTTTTAACAGAATTAAGCTGTTGATGACAGTCGTAAACACGTTCGATTACCTCATCACTCAACTCCGGAGATTGTGAAATAAACCGTTCATAACAACGTAGTGCATTTTTAACGTTGCCAGACTCCCACTCAAGCTCGCCCTGCAACATACTGGCCCGTGCGCATTGTGGATCAACACCAATTGCTTGCTTAAGATGGCGCTTTACCAACGGCACATCACCCGTTTCCCGTGCTTGTTCAGCAAGCTCACAGTAATACTGCGCGATGGTTTTATTTCTAACTGTACGCGGTAAATCACTCATCCGTCGCAATACTTTAATGGCGTTGTCCCACTCTTTTTCGCTTTGATAAATATCTTTTAAATAACGTAGGGCCAAAGCCTTATATCGGGAGTTTTCCACCAACTCACAAAAAATATTTTCTGCCCGATCAAGCAGACCAGCACTCATATAGTCTTGGCCAAGCTCAACCAAAGCATGAGCTCGCTGACTAACATTCAAGGTCGGACGTGCTATCAGGTTTTGATGAATACGAATCGCGCGATCGACTTCACCGCGCTTACGAAAAAGATTACCCAGAGCTAAATGCGTCTCAACAGTCTCACTATCTACCTGAACCATTTCGACAAAGACCTCGATAGCCTTATCCGGTTGTTCATTGAGAATATAGTTCAGGCCTTTGAAATAGCCTTTTTGGGGACAATCGCTGCCAGTGCCAGACTGTTGTTTTTTAAAGGAGCTACGCGCCGCGAACCAACCAGAAGCGGCTGCTACAGGCAGTAACAGCCAGAAAAGATACTCGATCATCAGATCAATGATCATCCTTGATTGGCAATGAGCGAAGGTTAATTACCTCTTTTTCTGTCATCGTGACAGAACGGTTGAGCGCAGAGATACGTGTACGTTGACGTAAAATAACACTAAGACTGGCAATAATACCGAGTAAGGCACCCAGTATCAGCGACAAAACCAGCGCCACAGACAAAGGAACTTCACGCTCACCTAAATAATAATTAACGATAATGCTATCAGAATTAAGTACTGCGAAACTAAGACCAAGTAACAGTACGATTAGCAGTATACCCAGTGATAATATTCGCAAGATAACTACCTCGAATGACGCTGCCAAAGCCAGCGAATAGAACGAAGGACTAAAACAATTATTGCACTAATCCTTCGTTTTTATCACGCGCTCTCTAAGCTCTTTACCAGGCTTAAAGTGGGGCACGTATTTTCCTGTCAATGGAACCGCATCACCTGTTTTAGGATTACGGCCCATACGCGGTGGACGAAAATGCAGTGAGAAACTGCCAAACCCACGCACTTCAATACGACCACCTTGAGCGAGAGCTTGTGCCATTTCCTCAATCAACGACTTAACTGCAAACTCAACATCCTTGGGTGACAAGTAGTTTTGCTTTTCGCTAAGTCGTTCTATGAGTTCTGACTTCGTCATATCCGTCTATTTTATGCTGCTAAGGAGACAACTATACCAACATTGCCGCTCTTATTTCTCCATTTGCTCTTTAAACAGATCACCAAGTGTCGTTGCACCGGTATCTGAAGCCTTGACGTTATAGTCTTGCACTGCCTGAGCTTCTTCCTGAATGTCTTTAGCTTTAATGGAGAGCACAATATTACGTGATTTACGGTCRACYGCRGTAAAYTTCGCTTCGACAGTTTCKCCTTCTTTTAGAACCATRCGCGCRTCATCGGTACGTTCCTGRGCAAGCTCACCRACACCAAGAAACCCTACAATACCGTCACCCARGTCAATRGTTGCGCCCTTCTGCTCAACAGATATCACTTTACCAGTAACAACTGTGCCTTTGCCATGCTCGGCAAGGAACTGTGAGAACGGGTCAGTTTCAAGCTGCTTAACACCAAGAGAAATCCGCTCACGCTCAGCATCAATAGCAAGAATAACGGCATCGACTTCATCACCTTTCTTGAAGTCATGAACAACATCATCGCCTTCATTCTGCCAGGACAAATCAGACAGATGTAACAATCCGTCAATGGCGCCTTCAAGACCAACAAAAATACCAAAATCAGTAATCGACTTAATGGTACCGTGAACGCGATCGCCTTTCTTATGGCGTGCCGCAAAATCAGCCCAAGGRTTAGTCTGGCATTGCTTCATACCAAGAGAGATACGACGACGCTCTTCRTCAATATCGAGCACCATCACTTCWATTTCCTGGCCGATATGAACCACTTTAGAAGGATGCACATTCTTGTTAGTCCAGTCCATTTCAGACATATGGATCAAACCTTCAACACCATCTTCAATTTCAGCAAAACAACCGTAGTCAGCAATATTAGTCACTTTACCAAACAAACGGGTGTTAACAGGATAACGACGAGCCAGTTCTTTCCAAGGGTCATCACCCAACTGTTTAAGACCCAAAGAAACACGTTTACGCTCACGATCAAACTTCAAGATCTTAACGTCAATCTCGTCACCAACATTGACGATTTCAGAGGGCTGTTTAACACGTTTCCACGCCATATCTGTAATATGCAAGAGACCGTCAATACCACCCAAGTCAAGGAATGCACCGTAATCAGTAAGGTTTTTAACAATACCTTTAACCACTTGGCCTTCCTGCAAATTATCAAGCAGTTCCTGACGTTCAACACTGTTCTCGTCTTCAACCACTGCGCGACGCGATACAACTACGTTGCTGCGTTTTTGATCCAACTTAACAATCTTAAATTCGAGTTCTTTACCTTCAAGATAAGCAGTATCGCGTACAGGACGCACATCAACCAAAGAACCAGGAAGGAAGGCACGTAGACCATTAAGGTCAACAGTGAAACCACCTTTAACCTTGCCATCGATACGGCCAGTAATAATTTCGCCTTTCTCCATCGCGACATCAAGTGTGCGCCAGATCTGTGCACGTTTGGCTTTTTCGCGAGACAGGCGTGTAGCACCAAAACCGTCTTCTACTGTTTCAAGCGCGACTTCAACAACATCACCCACGCTGACTTCAAGCTCACGGTTTTCGTTAAAAAACTGTTCAATGGGAATAACGCTTTCTGATTTCAGGCCAGCGCTGACAATGACAACATCACCGTCGATTTTTATCACGGTTCCATTAACAATGGCGCCGGGACGCATCAATAACTCTACCTGGCTTTCTTCAAACAATTCGGCGAAACTTTCAATCATAGCTTTTACGTTATCCATCTGTTAGTTAATCAAGAAGCCCCGATGGCTCAGGATCTTCTCTTGCACAAAAGCGTGCATGCCAGCCCAATGCTGACCACAATCATAAATAACTGCAATTATGATTGCCTGAACAAGGCTTAGCGAACCTTGTCCCACAAATTACTAATTTTGGTTACCACTTCATCAATAGTCAAAGCAGTGGTATCGACCACTACCGCATCTTCYGCAGGCTTAAGCGGAGCAAGCTCTCGCGTCATGTCGCGCTGGTCTCGCTCGACAATATCCTCCAGAAGGCGCGCAAGGTTAACACTGATACCCTTACCAATCAACTGTTTATAGCGTCTACGCGCCCTCTCCTCGGCACTGGCGGTAAGGTAAATTTTAAGCTCGGCGGCAGGGAAAACTACAGTACCCATGTCACGGCCATCGGCAACCAAACCAGGCATGCGCTGAAATGCGCGCTGCCGCCCCAACAAGGCCTCACGAACCGGCCCAATGGTCGCCACACGCGAGGCAAGCTCACCACAGGCTTCGGTTCGTATCTCAGCACTGACATCCTCACCTGCCAAAATCACCGAAACCCCGCTATCACTGGGCTCAAAGACCACATCCAAGGTGCTCGCAACCTTGGTTACAGCAGCAATATCACTAAAATCAACCCCACTTTTGGTCGCGGCAAGTGCCGTCACGCGATACATCGCACCACTATCGAGCAAATGCCAACCTAAGCGACAGGCTAGCAGACGACTGATTGTTCCCTTGCCGGCACCACCTGGGCCGTCAAGGGTGATAATTGGTGCCGCCGCAGTCATTAAACAACGTCCACATTAACACCGACATGACGCGCCAGGGCGACAAAATCCGGGAATGACGTATTCACATTGCTACAGTCATGGATCGTGATCGGTGCCTCTGCAACCAAACCTGCCATAGTAAAGGCCATAGCAATACGATGATCGCCGTGGCTATCGACCTCGCCACCGCCGATACGGCGACCACCGCGAATCACCATGCCGTCTACGGTAGGCGTCGCATCAACACCAAGAATTGTTAAACCATCCGCCATAGACTGGATACGATCACTTTCTTTTACACGCAGTTCTTCGGCTCCGGCCAGTACTGTTTCGCCTTCAGCACAGGCAGCCGCGATAAATAACGCCGGGAACTCATCAATCGCCAGCGGCACCTGATCCTCCGGTATCTGGATACCTTTCAGCGTCGCCGAGCGTATGCGAATATCCGCAACAGGCTCGCCACCGATCTCGCGTACATCGCTAATCTCGATATTCGCACCCATTTGCTTAAGAATATTGATCACGCCCGTTCGGGTAGGATTAATACCAACATGTCGCAACAGTAAATCAGAACCAGGCACGATGGACGCCGCCACCATAAAAAATGCAGCCGAGGAAATATCCGCCGGCACATCAACCTTACACGCACTCAGGCGAGCACCCTGAGGGTTGACCACTACGGTATCGCCATCACGCGCCAGTGGGCAACCAAAGCCTGCCAACATACGCTCGGTATGATCGCGCGTCGGTGCAGGCTCAGTAATTCGAGTTATGCCCGACGCATACAAGGCGGCCAAAATCAGGCAAGATTTCACCTGTGCACTTGCCACTGGCATCACATAGTCAATCGCACAGAGACCAGACGAAGCAACAATTGAAAGCGGTGGCATGCTGCCCTCAGCAGCAGTAATCACCGCTCCCATCTTAGCTAATGGGTCAGTTATCCTGCGCATAGGGCGTTTTTGCAAGGAGGCATCACCCGTTAATACCGAATCAAACTTCTGCCCTGCTAACAACCCACTCAGCAATCGAATCGACGTCCCGGAGTTCCCCAAGTCAAGCGTCGTTTGCGCGGCCTTAAGACCATGCAAGCCAACGCCGGTGATAGTCAGTCCGGTGTCGCTATGCTGAACAATATCCACACCCATGGCGCGAAAGGCATCAACAGTCGCCATGTTATCGTCACCCTGCAGAAAACCGCTCACCTCCGTGACCCCTTCAGCTATAGCGCCAAGCATTACTGATCTGTGCGAGATGGATTTATCACCAGGCACGCGCAACTCACCATGGATGGAACTTAGTGGGTTAATTTGGGAACTAACGAATRTCACACTACTCATGTTGTCTCTGCGCCAGTACGGCGCCCTATATGCTTAAAATAACTAAATAAGACTATCTCGTGTCGACTTCGCCCGCTGCATCACCTGCATCAGGTACTCATTATCGCCTTCAGCGATCGCTTGCTTAAAACTGCCAAGCCCATCGATGTATTGATCGAGCAATCTAACAACACTGTCCYGGTTATCATTAAAGATGTCGCGCCACATCTCTGGGCTRCTTGAGGCAATACGCGTGATATCGTAAAAACCACCGGCAGCGAACTGACGCGCTTCCTGCCCACCCTGCTGRACCAACAGGTCAACTAACAAATAGGCTACAGCATGGGGAAGATGGCTGGTAAGCGCAAGAACATCGTCATGACTCTGCGCATCCATACATATTACGTTTGCACCGCAGCATTGCCAAAGCGATTTAATCAACTGCAACGCAGCATCGTCTGTCTCACTAACTGGTGTTAGCACGACACGGCGCTTGTCAAATAAACTCTCTGTGGCAGCCTCAAAACCGCTATGTTCGGCACCGGCAACGGGATGCGCGGGAACAAAACGTGAAAACTGCTTACCCAAGCGCGCTCTTGCCAGCTCGATTAAGCGCGTTTTCGCACTGCCCACATCAGTAATAACAGCATTCGCAGGCAATACCGGTACAAGCTGGTCAAACACTGCTGCCATCGTACCCAGTGGGGTCGCAATCACAACAACATCTGCTCCAGCAACTGCTGACGCCATATCTGTTGTTGCACTGTCAATCACGCCCATCTCGACGGCTTTATCAAGACGCTGCTGGTCTCTGCCCCACGCAACAATCTCAGATACGGCACCTGCACGTTTTAACGCCAAGGCCCAAGACCCACCGATCAAACCAAGACCAAGGATCGCAACACGATTAGCGAGAATTGTCATAAGCGGCGACTATCTTTACGACAGCGCAGAGGGGTAGGAACCCAATATTTTGGTTGTGGTCGCTTTTGTGTTGACCTCGGCAACAGCCTGGGCAACACTCTCATCTTCGATATGGCCTTCAACATCAACGAAGAACAAATAATTCCAGTTAGCCTGGCGTGATGGCCGCGACTCAATACGCGTCATAGACACTTTGTGTTTAGCAAAGGGTTGCAGCAACTCAAACAAAGAACCCGATCGATTGGTCGTAGAGAGCAACAAGGAGGTCTTGTCCTTACCACTTGGCTTGACCAGTTGACGGCCTAACACCAAAAATCGCGTGGTATTGTCTGGCGCATCTTCAATCTTCGAAGCCAAAACACCCAAACCATAAATCTCAGATGCGGTTTCAGAACCAATTGCRGCGGCTGACTCACTTTCGGCAGCCAAACGTGCGGCTTCGGCATTGCTGCTGACACTCACTTGCTCCAAACCCGACAAATGTCCATCCATCCATTGCCGACATTGGGCAAAAGACTGTTGATGCGCATAGATCACGTCAATATCGGCAAGCTTCGCGGCCTTGGACATGAGATGGTGATGAATACGCAGCTCAACCTCACCGCATATCTTAAGAGGACTACTAACAAACATGTCCAACGTCTGAGAGACCATACCTTCGGTCGAATTCTCTATCGGCACAACACCAAAATCAACTTCACTTGCTGATACAGAACGAAATATATCGCTGATTGAAGCAAAGGCGATAGTCTCTGCGGCATGGCCAAATTGTTTATGACTTGCTAACTGAGTAAAGGTGCCCTGCGGACCAAGATAAGCAATTTTCAGGGGCTGCTCAAGCGCCAGGCAGGCAGACATCACCTCTCGAAACAAAAAACGAATGCTTTCATTACTTAATGGGCCCGGGTTGGCTTCAATCACCTGCCTAAGCACTTCGGCTTCACGCTCTGGCCGATAAAAAACCTCTTCATTTCCGCTTTGCTTAATGCGTGCAACGTCTTGTGCCAGACGTGCGCGCTCACTGATCAAATCAAGCAGCTGCCGATCCAGCGCATCAATTTTTCCACGAACCTGATCAAGATCAGTGAGATCTACCATCGTCGCAACTAGCTAATGATTCGAACGTTTAGTACACCCTGAATGTTCTTCAGCTCTGTTACAACGCTGTCAGGCACGTCACCATCAATGTCAAACAAGGTATAAGCCACATCATCGCGTGATTTGTTAATCATATCAATAATATTAAGATTTGCAGCCGCCATGGCAGTCGATATCTGCCCCACCATATTCGGCACATTGGCGTTGGCTATCGCAACCCGTACACCCGACTCCGCACGAGGCAAGTTCACGGAGGGAAAATTCACCGAATTATTGATCCAGCCATTTTCAAGGTAGTCTCTGATTTGATCTGCCACCATGATTGCACAATTATCTTCCGCCTCAGCGGTCGAAGCACCTAAATGCGGTAGCGTAATCACGCGCGGATGGTTCTTCAACAGGTTAGTCGGAAAATCACAAACATAGGCATTAAGGTGACCAGAATCCAGTGCCGCAACAACCGCTTCATCATCAACAATGCCACCACGCGCAAAGTTAAGAATCGTTGCGCCTTTATTCATTAATTTAATGCGATCAGCATTCAACATATTGCGAGTAGCATCAATTAACGGTACATGGAAAGAAACAAAATCAACACCGGTCAATAAATCATCAATACCATTGGCCTTTTGCACATCCGAAGAAAGCTGCCATGCGCTTTGCACCGTAATCTGAGGATCAAAGCCACGCACTTTCATACCCAGTTTTTTTGCTGTATTTGCAGTACCAATACCAATTGCACCTAAACCGACAACACCCAACGTGCGGCCTGGCAGTTCAAAGCCGCCAAAATTCTTTTTGCCTTTTTCAACTGCCTTACTAATGGTGGCATCGTCGCCTTCTAGYTCACTAGCAAACTTCCAACCCTGGCAGATATTACGTGCAGCCAGCAGCATACCGGCGATGGTCAGCTCAGTCACCGCATTGGCGTTCGCACCAGGYGCATTAAAGACAGGGATGCCRTGTTTKGTCATTTCCTCAACAGGGATGTTATTGACACCCGCACCGGCACGACCCACAGCTTTAAGCGAGGGCGGAATTTCCATCCCATGCATTTTAAAAGAGCGTAACAAAATCGCGTCAGGGTGTTGAATTTCGGAAGCCACCTCGTATTTATCGCGTGGCAATCGCTCAAGGCCCACTACAGAGATATTATCCAGTGTTAGTATTTTCATTGTTTTTTTCGCGCTTATAATTTAAAGGTAAAAAGTAAAAGAGATTAACCGTGACGCTGCTCAAAATCAGCCATAAAGCTCACCAAAGCATCGACACCCTCTTCAGTCATAGCATTATAGATACTTGCTCGCATACCACCCACCGAACGATGACCTTTTAATGCAGCCAAGCCCGCCGCCGCCGCTTCTTTTAAGAAAGCTGCATCTTTATCTGCGTTTGCCAGAGTAAACGGCACATTCATCAAAGAGCGGTTTTCGATTTTTACCGGGTTAGCGTAAAAATCACTGGTATCAATCGCATCATATAGCTTTTGTGCCTTGCGCTGATTGACCTCGCCAACCGCAGCAAGACCACCACGCTTRAGTAAAGTCTTAAACACCAGCCCGGCCACATACCATGCAAAGCTCGGTGGCGTATTTGACATTGAGCCGGCCTCAGCTTGCACTTGGTAACGCAGCATCGATGGTGTCATCGTACTTTCTTTGCCAATCAAGTCCTTACGAACAATAACTAATGTTAACCCTGATGGGCCAATGTTCTTCTGAGCGCCCGCATAGATAACGCCAAAACGCGAAACGTCAACAGGCTTTGATAAAATGGTTGACGACATGTCYGCCACTAACGGTACAGAGCCAGTGTCAGGAATATCGTGAAACTCAACACCGCCTATAGTCTCGTTAGGCGTGTAATGAACATAGGCTGCATCGGCATCGAGATGCCAGGTATCCACATCAGGGATCGACGTAAAATTACCCGCCTCACCAGTCGCTGCAACATTGACATCGCAATAGCGCTTCGCTTCGGCAATTGCTTTTTTCGACCACATACCGGTATTGAGGTAGTCGGCTTTGCGCTTGTCACCTAACAGGTTTAGCGGCACAGCGGCAAACTGAGTAGTCGCGCCACCTTGCAAAAATAGAACCTCATAGTCGTCAGAAATCTGCATCAACTCACGCAGATCAGCCGTCGCCTCATCAGCCAGAGCAACAAATTCCTTGCTACGGTGACTGACCTCCATGACTGACATTCCCGTGCCGCGCCAATCAAGCAGCTCGGCTTCAACCTGTTGTAAAACCTCTAGCGGCAAGGTCGCTGGACCAGCACCAAAGTTGTAGACACGCGACATTCTATATCTCCAATTTACTGTATGTTTAATAGTTAAGTTTTTGAATTAATTAATTTTAATCTGAATTTTCATCTGAACTTTCATCCGGCTCTTCTACACCAGACTCTTCACTGTCCGCGCCCGCTTCAACAGCCAGGCTTTCGACTTTTTCAAGCCCCACTAACAGCTCACCTTCAGCGACTCTAATCAAGCGAACACCCTGTGTATTACGGCCCAACACAGAGATCTGATCTACACCAGTGCGCACCAATGTTCCTGCGTTACTGATAAGCATTATCTCATCCACTTCGGTCACAAGTATGGCGCCAACAACGCTGCCGTTACGTTCAGAAGTGCGAATTGAAATCACGCCCTGGCCGCCACGACCTTGCACTGAATACTCGCTAACATCGGTGCGCTTGCCATACCCGTTCTCGGTTACGGTTAAGACCTGGCTATCCTCGACAACAATAATCTGCGAGATCATACGCTCACCAGGCTGCATACGAATACCGCGAACACCGCGTGCTGTGCGGCCCATTGGCCGAACGTCAGATTCYTTAAAGCGAATGGCACGACCACCACTCGCGGTCAGCATGACATCACTATCACCGCTGGTGATATCAGCCCCAATCAGGTTGTCGCCCTCGTTGAGRCCAAGCGCGATAATACCGTTAGCGCGCGGGCGCGAAAAGTCAGTTAGCGGTGTCTTTTTGACCACACCTTGTTCCGTGGCCATGAATATATAGTGATCCGCATCATATTCGCGCACAGGCAAAATAGCGGTAATGCGTTCGCCTTCATCCAGCGGCAGCAGATTAACAATAGGCCGGCCACGAGCAGTACGACTAGCCTGCGGCAACTCATAAACCTTTTTCCAATAAACCTTACCGAAGCTGGAAAAACAAAGAATAGTGTCATGAGTGCTGGCGACAAACAGCTTATCGATAAAGTCTTCGTCTTTAACCGTCGTCGCCGCCTTGCCACGACCACCACGGCGCTGAGTAGTGTAAGCACTAACCGGTTGCGCCTTAACGTAACCACCATGCGAAAGCGTGACAACGACATCTTCTTCGCTAATTAAATCACCAATACTAAGGTCTTCGTGTGTCGTCAAAATCTCGGTACGACGCTCATCACCGTATTGATCACGAATCGCGACCAGCTCTTCACGAATAACTTCCATCAAGCGATTCGGGTCAGCAAGAACAATCAAAAGCTCTTTAATTTTAGCTATTAAGTCTTTGTATTCACTTAATATTTTACTTTGCTCAAGACCTGTCAAACGATGCAGACGAAGATCCAGAATTGCCTGCGCCTGAGATGCAGACAAACGATACCTGCCATCAACCAAACCCAAACCTTCCTCAAGATCATCCGGCCGCGCGTAGGCCGCGGAGATCGCTTCTTCCAGCATACCGACAACATCAGACGCACTCCACGCACGCCCCATCAAGCCCTGCTTGGCCTCGGCTGGACTAGCGGAAGCCTTAATCAATGCGATAACTTCATCAAGGTTAGCAATGGCAATTCCCAAACCTTCCAGGATATGCGCGCGCTCTCGCGCCTTGCGTAATTCAAATACAGTACGGCGAGTAACAACTTCGCGACGGTGACGAATAAAGCATTCAAGAATTTGCTTGAGATTAAGTAAAACAGGGCCGCCATCAACCAAAGCAACCATATTGATACCGAAGACATTTTGTAGCTGGGTCTGTTGATAGAGGTTGTTTAATACCACCTCGCCCGACTCACCCCGGCGCAGCTCAATCACCACGCGCATACCGTCTTTGTCTGACTCATCACGAATCTCGGTAATGCCTTCGATTTTTTTCTCTTTTACCAACTCGGCTATTTTCTGTTGCAGCACTGCCTTGTTCACCTGATAAGGCAGCTCAGTAATAATGATGCGCTCTTTGCCGTTACTCTCTTCCTGAACTTCAGCACGGGCACGCACGTAAATGCGACCTCGGCCAGTGTGATACGCCTCATAAATGCCACGCGCACCATTAATAATGCCAGCGGTCGGAAAATCCGGGCCCGGCATATGCTGCATCAGACCTTCAATACTAATATCAGCATTTTCCATCAGTGCCATACAGGCATTAATGACTTCACGCAGGTTATGCGCGGGAATATTGGTCGCCAAACCAACGGCAATACCTGACGAACCGTTAACCAACAAATTGGGGAAGCGCGCAGGCAACACCACCGGCTCACTCTCAGACTCGTCATAGTTCAGGGCGAAATCGACAGTTTCTTTATCAAGGTCAGTCAGTAATTCGTGCGCAATGCGCTCCATACGCACTTCGGTATAACGCATGGCGGCAGCAGAATCACCATCAACCGAACCAAAGTTACCCTGACCATCGATCAACATATAACGCAAAGAAAACGGCTGCGCCATACGCACAATCGTGTCATAAATAGCCGAATCACCGTGCGGGTGATACTTACCCATTACGTCACCGACTACGCGGGCAGATTTTTTATGGGGCTTGTTATAGTCATTGCCCTGCTCGTACATCGCATACAAAACGCGACGATGAACAGGTTTTAAACCATCTCGCACATCAGGCAAGGCACGCCCGACAATGACGCTCATGGCGTACTCCATGTACGACTGCTGCATCTCCTCTTCGATATTGATGGGGAGAACTTCCTTAGCAAAATCAATCATGAATGTGCGATAACCTATTCAATTTCATAAAAAATTTCCCCATAACATGAAGTTCGAGACAATAGCTCGGCAATTCCGGTAGCAGAGAAAATACAGGGTCTGCGGCTTCTATAAGACCGCTTATTAACCGCGTAATTCTAGCACAAACTGCTAACTGGTTCACCGAAAATTAACTACGGCACCGCTAAAATGATGCCCATCAGACTATAGATCGGCTGAATTTAACCGATAGTAAAAGATAGCCATCGTGCTATCGGTACACGCCAAATCATTTGACCAGTGAGCGAGACTAAAATTATGCCTAAGACCACAGCCATTATCGTGTCCGCCATCTGCTCTCTATTGACGAGCACAGCATTTGCCATACCTGAAAGCAGCTTGCTTAATGCTGCACTCAATACGCCAGTGAACAAGCACCAAGACCCCGCACCAATTATTGAAGCAAGTGCTGATCAACCCGCTGCTCTGGCTCTTAATTCAATAAACGTTGATGTGAGTGCATCGAACAAGGTTGCATATAAAAAGGATAAAAGTACGAATCGGCCCGCTACCATCGCCTTTGTCCTTCTTACCAACATTTCTTTCGACGGTGAGCAAGTCAAACTCTCCGCTAAACAAACTGACACTATCGATAAAGCAATCGCTCGCATCCAACATAGTAGCGGCGAACAAAAAAGCATTCTTGTTACAGCGCATGCTGATGACAATGGCGATGACGCTCAAAACTTACAACTTTCCCATGCGCGAGCGATAAGCGTAGCCAATTACCTGAAAAAGCAGGGCATCGTTGAGAATGTTATTCGCACCCATAGCTTTGGTCGTTCACAACCACGCAATGAAAACTGGACTGAAAGCGGCCGCCAATTCAATCGTCGCGTCAGCATTACACTGATTCAATCACAAACAGGCACACCATCAATCTAAGGGACCTCTGAATAAGTACATCAAGTGGATGATGGCAAGGCAAAAAGAAGCGAACACCCCTAGGGCACGTGGAAAGCACGCGACTGCACGGACGCAGGAGCTAGAGTGACTCAGGAGACAAAGCCGGGGAGCTGTTGCCGAGTTTACACCGAGCAAATGAGTCAAGAGCTGCTTATTATTAATGCAGCCAGCGCCGCTTCAGGGACTTATTCGAAGGCACCCTAACAACGTAAACCGGTATACTGCCACCAAATAATAAGGTAGCAGTATCATGCAACACGTCGATTCCATAATTCACGCACGCTGGGTGATTCCGGTTGAAGCTAACGACCAAACGACCAATGACCAAGTGCTCGAACACCATGCCATTATTATCGATAACGGTCGCATCAAAGCCATCGCCCCAAGCGATGAAGCCAGACAACAGTTTCAATCCGACGACATTGTCGAACTTGAAGAACACGCCTTAATCCCCGGCCTTATTAATGCCCACACCCATGTCGCCATGAATCTGTTTCGCGGCATGTCCGACGACCTGCCACTGATGACGTGGCTAAACGATCACATTTGGCCTGCTGAGAAAAAATGGATCAGCAGTGAATTCGTCCACGATGGCAGCATGCTTGCTATCGCCGAGATGCTGCGCGGTGGCACCACCTGCTTCAACGATATGTATTTTTTCCCGGATATCACAGCAAGGGTAGCCCTTAGTGCTGGCATGCGTTGCAGCATCGGCCTCATTACAATCGACTTCCCGACCGTCTGGGCACAAAACGCCGACGAATACCTAAGCAAAGGTGTCGCCGTACACGATGAATTCAAGAACGAATCCTTGATCAGCACCGCCTTTGCACCACATGCGCCCTATACCGTCTCTGATGAAGCACTGGCTAAAATACGAACGCTAGCCGATGAGATGGATATTCCCATTCACATGCATATTCACGAAACCAGCCACGAGGTTGACCAAGCCTTCAGCGATAGTGGTAAACGGCCCTTACAGCGTCTGCATGAACTAGGGCTGCTATCACCAAGATTATTAGCCGTCCATATGACACAGCTCACCGACCAGGAAATCACACTATGCGCTGAACAAGGCGTGCATATCATTCACTGCCCGGAATCCAATCTAAAACTCGCCAGTGGTTTTTGCCCCGTTACACGCTTACTCGACGCAGGCGCCAATATCGCGCTCGGTACAGATAGCGCTGCCAGCAATAACGACCTGGATATGTTCGGTGAGATGCGCACCGCCGCCCTGCTCGCCAAAGGCGTTGCCGGTGATGCCAGCGCCCTGCCCGCAGCACAAGCACTCTATTGCGCAACCATGGGAGGCGCCAAGGCATTAGCCATGGATAACGAAATTGGCTCACTAACTGTTGGTAAGCATGCAGACATTACAGCCGTTAACCTTAGCGCAATTGAAACACAACCCGTCTACGACCCGATATCACATCTGGTTTACTGTGGCAGCAGCCACCAAGTCAGTAATGTATGGGTTAATGGTAAACGTCTACTTAATCAAGGAAAACTAACCCAATTAGATATTGGCGCCATACAGCAACGCTGTAATATATGGAGAGAGAGGTTACTGGAAAAACCGTAAAGTACCTGCTTGGCTTTTATTCTTATGTGGCGCAAAAATTACGTACATTACAATCAGAGTGCATTTGCATATCTATAAGAACCTTCATTTAGCCTCATCCACCATGCGTATAATTTTCTCTTCAACCTCAGTGCCAATTTGAACCATACTTGGATCTTGAGATAGCGCCGAAAGCATTTGCTGCGGCTTGATCAGACCGATTTTTGTTTTACCCTTCTCTGTAAATACCGAAATACGACACGGTAGCGCCATATTGAGGCGCATATCCAAAGACAGCACTTTCGCGGCTTCAAGCGGATTGCACACCTCAAAAACCTTGCATTGCTCTTCAAAAGGAATGCCCTTGCCGAGAAGAGCAGCACCAAGATCATGAACGTGTAATACCCCAAAGCCATTACGAGCCACCGCCGACTCAAGAGCCACCGATGCCTGTTCGAACGACTTATCAGTTTCAACGATGTAATACATGAGCCACCTCAGTCTATACAGTTATACACTATGTTTTGCGTTAAGCTCGTTGCGTACATGCGACTGAAAATATCACGCTAGTAGCGCTCTTTCCGCTTAATAATTAGCCATAGCATCGGTGTTCACATTCACCCAAACAGAGTTATGTAACCTCTAGTTCGACTTATCTTCTACAGGAGCAGGCTTAGACTCTTTCTTAACTTGTCCAATAGGCGTATAGCTAAACTTCTGCCCACCCACCGCAGCCTCATACATCAAGCCGCCTTTGGTAATGGTAAAAATCGCCACACCATTATTGTATGCCGCATCCGCTGACACTCCGGCAGTCACCGCCACAGCCGATACCTGCGCACCTAACTCAAATCTTCCTTTCTTAAAACGATCTATCGCTGCTTTATCCTTGAAAAAAATAATCTCACTGTAGGCCTGACCACCCAGCTGAAAACCCACCGTCACCTGCGTTAACGTGGCTTTACCGACAAGATTTTCTTGCTCATAAACCTCGCCCCTACCAAATGCACCACCGATACCAATCGCACCTTTACCTACCGTTGGGAAAATGGCATAGCCTTGCGCCTTATCAAAAAACACCTGCATGCCCGGATCGCTATTCTTGAAATTAGCAATCACCTCTGCTACACCGATATTTTCTTTGTCTTGCTTTTCTGCACTCTCCTTCGCCTCAGGATTCCAACCCGCCATCGCAACAAATGGTACAAGCAGACCAAACAGAAATATCATTCGCAAATAAGAAGCCATAATCACTCCCCCTGTCTCTGAGTATGTCTGTAAGTATAGGCGGGATAACGAAAAATTGTTCAATTAACACAATGGACTGCAACCAAGAAACATAGGGCTATTAGCCACCTCGCCCTTAGCATTGGTGTCACCGCCAACAAAGCAATATCAACATCACGGTTCGAGCCGTTAACAACTAGAAAACTCTAGTTTAAAACCGTTTCGGTAATGGAAAAATGAGCACCATCACCTTCATATAATTCTATTGCGCCGAAATACCGATATCAGCCTTACCCGACCTGTTATCAACACTTCTTTGACACAAACTATCCGCCAGCTCATTTAACTGCACATCGGAAAACCCGTTACTATTATCAATCACTATCGTATATCGCAATTCCCTTTCGGCCAGATCTTCGTGACTGTTAAGTTGCGCATTTAACACATCTTCATTTGCCTCTGACGGATCATTGGCTTGCTCACTTCGGCTCCGCACCCTCTGCCTCAAAAGATCAACGGGCGCTTGCACGCTGAGAATAGAAAACGGCAAAGACAAACTGTCTGCCAACGCTTTGAATTGATCACGCTGCGCCAGCTTAAGAAATGTTGCATCAACAATAACTGTGTAGCCCGCATCAACAATGTGTCGACAAAATCGATGCAGTTGTTGGTAGACATTGACCGATGTCTGCGTTGAATAAATACCCGCGTTCAATTCAGAATGTGATGAGGCGGTTAGTTCAATATTAAACATCCTTTTTCTCTCCAGATCAGAGCGAACATGGATGCCACCTACAACATCAGCAACGCGACGTGCAACAGTCGATTTTCCCGAGCCGGAAAAACCCTGCATTATTATAATTTGAGGCGTTGATTTTGTTATTTGCGAGCTTGCCAAATCGATATAAGCACGATACTCCAGCCACTCTGCCTGAGCATCGCCACCAGCAAGCTCCACCTCCGCAGTTTTTAATAACGCCACCTTGGCACGAACCAGGGCGCGGTAAACATAATAGTAGCGATACAAAACAAGCGACGCATAATCCCCCGTCTCCTGTAAATAACGATTAAGAAAACGCCATGACAAAGCCTGATAACCACGCTCAGCTATATCCATCGCCACAAAAGCGGCTTCATTGATCACATCAATCCAGCGCAGATCTTCACTAAATTCAATACAATCAAAAAAAGTGATTTTGCTGTCAAGGTAAGCCATATTGCCTAAATGTAAATCACCATGGCACTCACGAACAAAGCCCTGCTGTTTGCGCGATTCCATCACCGATGAAAGATACCGTGACGCATTCTCCGCCCATTGTTTAATATTCTGCAGCCGACAAATATCATCGTCTTGGCGAAGCATGGGTTCAATATGGCTGAAATTTTCGTTAACCCAATACAAGACATGCCTTGAGCTACCAAATTTATTGCTATAGTCCGCTTGCTTGGTTCGGCCATGAAAACCAGCCAGCACCTGCGCTATCTGTTCACAATGTGCTTCAGTTAATTCACCGCGTTGCGCAATGCGACTGAGCAACTCCTCCTGCCGAAACTGGCGCATCTTCACTGCGTACTCAAGCACCGAACTCGCACCAAACTCCGGCTGCTCCACCGTACCACCAATACTCACCACATCCAGATAAATATCTGGCGCAAAGCGTTGATTCAATTCCAGCTCTTCGTAGCAATAGTAACGACGATCTGCCAGAGTAGAAAAATCAAGAAAACCAAAATCAACCGGCTTCTTGATTTTATACGCGTACTGCCCCGTTAACAGCACCCAGGAAATATGCGTCTCGATAACTTCAAAACCATCAACATCATGATCATAGAGCGCTCGCTTTTTCAAAGCCTCGATCAAACTGTCATCTGCCACATCTATCACCCGGCCGTGTCGTTAACAACAAACTGATCTTGTCAGCTTACGCTAATATACTAGCCATCACAGCTACCCCAAGCAAATCACTTGTTTATTTTGACAAGGTTCTGATATAGGAGATTAATAGCCAAACCTACTCATCCGGCATGGCCGAAAATGCCATCATTGCCGTTGTTAGAAAACCGTGCTCAATAACCCAGAAGCTGCGTACCTGCCATAACGCCATTACCATCACCATTTGCTCCGTGACATTGAGAGCAGGCTAAGGGGCTGGCGGTTTCAAGAAAGGGTTTCTCCCCTGCTTTTATATGTGCTTCTGTCGCCGACAAAGGGTTTTCCAGAGCATTGAAAAATCGGCATCATTTTGCGGTAATGTCCAAATCGTATGTAGATGACCAGGCATCATCTGCAATCGCATCGATATGAAAAGCATGCTTTTGTTTTGCTTTTTTAGTCGCTTCGCGCAAAACATCAACATGATCCACTAACAACGTCTTACGTCGCTCAGCAAGGCTCACCGTAAAAAAGCAGGTCGCACCTGATACATCGGTTCGTCGGTAACGCGTTCTTTATTTCAACACTCCCTTTGTAGATTGAGGTGACGTAGGAACCGCAACAACATGATTTTCCATTCAACATTGTGTTGGGGTTCGTTCCTCACCCAACCTACGGCCCTGCGTAGAAACATGCATCGCGATGGTTGCCACGACTAATGACATGACAAGCTATATTTGGCAAATACATCCGTGATTTGCGCGGCATTAGCTGACTTCTTTCAACTTTCCATCAGCGATCCTTCACCGACTTTGAACGTTTGACTTACTCCACCCAACCGAGAATCAGTAGCCTTTGTCAGCGACTCGTTTTATTCCCCTTTTCTTTCATAGTTTAAAGGCTTGACTTAGAACCACAGTCACTTGTTATGTGCCTTTTCGTGTGCTACATTTTCAATGCGCATAATTAATGCGCATTGAAAATGTAGGAGTATATTTCATGCCACAGCTATTTGATGAGAGCGCCTCCAAAAAGGCAACAAACCTTAGCATTAACAGTGACTTACTATCGAGAGCCAGAAAATTAAACATTAACCTCTCGGCCACCCTGGAGCATGCTCTAGAGAATGAACTCAGGAAGTCTGAGCGAGATAATTGGTTGAAAGATAATAAAAAAGCCATGAGTGAGTTAAATGAATTAGCTGATAATAATGGTTTATTCTCTGACGCATATCGGAATTTTTAATGGCTCAATTTTCACTCTATAAAAACGAAGATAGCTCATCGAATGAAACTTACCCGTATTTCATTGACGTTCAAAACTCGTTGCTCAGTGATTTGAATTCTCGCTTGGTAATCCCGTTATCACCACACGGGACCTTGAACAACACCAACGCTAAAAAATTATGCCCTATTATTCGCATTGATGAAGGCAACTTCGTATTACTAACGCATCAAATGACTTCCGTCCCAAACTCAATTTTAAAAACCAAAGTGACCTCTTTAGAAAGTTTTCGCTACGAAATTCTCAATGCTATCGACATGCTCATATCGGGCATCTAATGCCATGCTTATAATTAGAAGGAGTTGGTGAAAAATGCTACTGATCCTCAACAAGATTTTTTGATCTACCTGGATTCGCATAGCCTAATTTTCGATCATGGGCCTGTTCTATTTGTTGCTGAAAATTATGGCCACCCACCGGCATAGAGAATTCGGCGTTATGGCGAATATTTTTCAATGTAATAGCAGGGATATCTTCCAAAAATAAATCACGATAAGCCACTTACCGTGTCTCATTAGTATGGCCAAGTACTCAATACACTTCATGGGCTAGCATACTATTATCAATAGACTTGCCCCCTATATTCTCCCAAACGAATAGTTGAGCTTACTGGGACCAATTCTCTAACAACAAATTAGGAACTTGAGAAAAGTGTCTCTGATTATTACTCACTAATATTGCATCGAGTGATAAAGCATGAGCAGCAATCATCGTATCGTTATGACCGATAGGCTTACCTGCCAAGAAAAGAGCGCTTTGCAACATAGCAAAACAATCGGCCTCATTCGTCGTCCAATCAGCAATAAAGTCCAAACGCTCTGATAGTTCATCGATGAGTTGATTGTATTTTTCAGTAGCCGCAGACCTCTCAGCCCCCAAACGCAACTCAGAATAACTAATCACTGAAATACAAATAGAATGGCCGCTTTCGGTTTTTTTTTGTAACAACGACAACAAAGAGTGAGGTGCTTTCCTCATAATATAACTGCATATATCAGTATCGAGCATATAAAGCACTAAAACTTTACTCGATCTGTCTGCAAAATTTCAGGACGCTCAGCCATAAAGTCATCACCAGCCAAATCAATCTCAGATAGTGACGTCCACGTCTTTCTTATAGGCTCTAAAATCAACCGTTTACCTTCTTTATGGATCGCCACTTCACCAATCCCTTCAAAGGCGAGGTCTTTAGGAATTCTTACAGCCTGACTGCGGCCATTAATAAAAAGTCTCGCTTTATGCATTAGCCTTTCTCCATAATGTATATGCCAAGCATATTTAAATTCACGGAATATGTCAAGCATATGCCAGAAGAAGAGAGGGACGAAAAGTATTAATGATTTTCAAAAAACTATTTAGTCGCCCCTGAAGTATCCACTATTCAGCCAGCAATAATTTTGCTTCAAGCYGATAAAACGTTTGCCAAGTGAGCATTTTTCGAACGAAAAGACAGAG
>NVRF01000015.1 GCA_002400775.1 Gammaproteobacteria bacterium | reverse complement strand
GCTTAATACTGATTTGGATGATAATGAGATCAGTGACATTGTTGCTTTTTTAAATAGCCTTAGTGGTGAGTTCCCACAACTTACCTTGCCGCGTTTACCAGAAAGCCCGAATGGAAGTGTTATTAATGAAAGCCCTGAGTCTCACGAAATTGTTATATCAGTGAACGAGAAAGAGAGAGTAGAAAAAAGGCGACTCGTGCGTTAACGTTAATTTTGTTCGTTCTGTTTTTTGGTTGATTTAACCCCCGTCGTTAAGGCGGGGTTTTTTTTTGCTCAAAAATTGGAATTTTAAGTATTCGGTCTTAGGTATGCCAGAGGTCTTTGTCTGCACCCAGCACAGTATTTTTTTGAAACATGATGTCTTCCAAATTTAGCAATAAGCACAGGATTGTGAATCATGAGCATTTTTATGCAAATTGATGGTATTCAGGGAGACGTCTCGGATCAAAACCATAAAAACTGGATCGACGTTTTAGAGCTGGATTGGCGTGATGCCCGCAAGATCACCTCTAGCCTCTCAACACAAGGAGATCGTGAAAGCTCCAACGCTATCGTTTCCGATTTAAACTTTATGAAATTTATGGATATAGCGACAGTGGGCCTATTTGCAGAGGCGTGTTGTGGTCGCGGCAAAACCATCATCATAGATGATGACCAAAACAGGGAAAGGGCAAGGAGCCGATACTTATCTACAATACACCCTTGAAAATGCGCTGACATCCTTAATAGAAACAGCAGCACTTCGCTACGACGATATTAGACCTCTGGAAATCATCACTATCAGCTTCACAGGTATAAAGAAAAAATACACATCGTATGATGATGACGGCAATATATTGACTTCGCAAGTCGTGGGCTTTGACACAGTAACCAATAGTAAATATTAACAGGGATATCAGACAATGAGCGACAGTGAAGTAGTTGTGCTAACCGAAGAAGACAAGGGGCTAATTAAAGCCCTTCTAATGCTGGTTTACGACAATAAAGTGAACCATTGGCAGGTAAATAATAGAGTAGCTGATATTGTTAAAAAAATGATTGAAGAGATAGAAAGTTGTAGCGAAAGATTGGATTTTGTTCCTAACCCTGCCGGTATTACAAAAGTCGGGCTGGCCTATATCAGAAAAGAGCTATTACGAGTAGTCAAAAAAAAATTAGGGCGCAATGTATTTGAAATCGATAAAGGTTATGTGATATGCAGAAGGGTTGTAGCCCAAAACTTTAGGATACATTTAAATGAAGCGAGGTTTGGCACATGACGATAAAAGCCATTGCCTCTTTGTTTTTATTGTCTTTATGTGTACACACCTACGCTAATACTGAACGAGTGCTTTTATGTGATGGAGCTGGACGTGAAGATAAGTATGAATTTGCGGTTCCCTGTGCCTTGGTTGCAAAAACAGTAAAGTTAGAAAACAAAAGCATAAACAGCGGAACCTTATACGCGACAAATGGCGGTTTTTATATTGAAGCACCCCCCGGTTTTGTTTTAATTGATCATTATTTTAATGGGGTTTTATTTAAATATTCAGATGAAAAGCGAATTGGCTTTGTGCCCATAAGATGGCGTTATGACAGGCCCAGTTTAACTATAACTAAAAGCTATGATGAAATTTATAAAATTGACAGGAAAGATATGCAAATATTTTTTCATCAGCATATAGACGATTTTAAGGATTACAATATTACCAGTTATGCTGCATTGATAACCCATAAAGGCATGGCTGAAGATAAACTCTACATGATAGATTCGGCGGGTTTTACCTTGGCAGAGCTTAAACAAGTCTTGGCCACC
Organism: Gammaproteobacteria bacterium; assembly: GCA_002400775.1. GTDB lineage: Bacteria > Pseudomonadota > Gammaproteobacteria. The sequence goes on along the minus strand of NVRF01000015.1, from coordinate 37,792 downwards.
ATACGATTAATAGAACCTGATTAGCGGTGCAGCGATAAAATTTTGTCGCGCTGTTCAATACCTTGAAAGTTAGGAATGTGGAAATGTTCAAATATATCTTTTTTTTATTGTTTTTATCTGTGCATGCGCAGGCTGAACAAACTATTTTATGTGATGAAGCGCCCTGCGTCTTAATTGCCAAAACAGTGATGTTGAAAAACAAGAGCATAGAAAACGCAACTTTATATGGTACGAGAAGTGATTTTTATGTCGAAGTACCCTCTAATTTTGCTTTAGCCAAGCATTGGCAAAGTGATATTTTATTTGAATATTCAGATAAAAAATGGATCGGTTTTTCGCGCATAGACTGGAAATCGATTAATTTAAGTGCAACTTATGATCAAATTTACAAAATTGACAGACAAGATATGCAGATATTTTTTCATCAACGGGTAGATAATTCTAAAGGTTCTAACGTCCCCAGCTATACTGCATTCATAAGCCACAAAGACATGGCCACAGACAAATTTTATACAATAGAGTCGACGGGTTTTACATTAAAAGAGTTTAAACAAGTTTTGGCTACTATCCGACGTAAAGAACCGAAGGTCTCTAATCTTTTTGGTGCAACGCCATAATACTGTTTTATTGATAGTTCTAGCCAGCGGCTGAGTCAGGAATTTTAAAATGTTGAAATATATCTTTTTTGCATTGCTTTTTTCAGTGCACGCTCATGCTAATACTGAACGAGTGCTTTTATGTGATGGAGCTGGACGTAAAGATAATTATGAATTTGCGGTTCCCTGTGCCTTGGTTGCAAAAACAGTAAAGTTAGAAAACAAAAGCATAAACAATGGAACTTTATATGCGACAAATGGCGGTTTTTATATTGAAGCTCCCTCCGGTTTTGTTTTAATGAAGCATTACTACAACGGTGTCTTATTTGAATGTTCGGATGAAAAGCGAATTGGCTTTGTGCCTATACGGTGGCGCTATGACATATCCAGTTTAACTAAAAGCTATGATGAAATTTATAAAATTGACAGGGAAGATATGCAAATATTTTTTCATCAGCATGTAGACGATTTAAAGGATTATAATATTACCAGTTATGCTGCATTGATAAGCCATAAAGGCATGGCTGAAGATAAACTCTACATGATAGATTCGGCGGGTTTTACCTTGGCAGGGTTAAAAAAGCGCAAGCCTGCTTTCTTTGGGGGCGTGATTGGATGCATGGCAGAGATCGCAGTTGGTCGACTTTTATTTGTTCTTTCCCACGCTGCGAGCCAAGGAGAGCGAAGCGGTACGGACGCAGGACGGTCGGGGCATAATAGGCTGTCGGCACCCCAAGGGCACTTCCTTCGGGGCGCGTAGGCGAGTCGATTTTGTACAGGGAAGTACAAAATCTATCACGAGGTAGCGACACTATACTGTATGAAAGTATGATATCTTCCAAATTCAGAAATAAGCACAGGACTGTRAATCATGAGYATTTTTATGCAAATTGATGGTATTCAGGGAGAMGTCTCGGATYAAAACCATAAAAACTGGATTCACGTTTTAGAACTGGATTGGGATGTTAGCCGCAAGATSACCTCTAAGCCCTCAACACGAGGAAACCGTGAAAGCTCCAACGCTATTATTTCCGATTTAAAATTCCTCAAATTTATGGATATAGCAACAACACAGCTATTTRCAGARGCGTGTTGTGGTCGSGGCAAAACCATTATCATAGAGATGACCAAAACAGGGAAAGGCCAGGGAGCCGATACTTATCTGCAATACACCCTTGGAAATGCGCTGATATCTTCAATGGAAACAGAAGCACTTAGCTACGACGATATTAGACCCCTGGAAATCATCACTATCAGCTTCACAGGTATAAAGAAAAAATACACATCGTATGATGATGACGGCAATATATTGACTTCGCAAGTTGTGGGCTTTGACACAACAACCAATAGCAAATATTAACAGGGATATCAGACAATGAGCGACAGTGAAGTGGTTGTGCTAACCAAAGAAGACAATGGGTTAATTAAAGCCTTTCTAGTGGTGCTTTACGGAGATCAAGCGAATAGTTGGCCAATAAATAATAGAATGGCTGGTGTTGTTAAAATAATCCTTGAAGAGAGACAAAAATGTAAAAAAAGATTCGATTTGGTTCCTGGCCCTGTCGGTGTTACCAAAGTCGGGCTGGCCTATATCAGAACACAGCTATTACAAATTGCCAAACGAAAGGTCGGGCGTAATCTATTTGAAATCGATAAAGATCGTGTGATATGTAGAAAGGCGGTGGCCGGAGCCTTTAGGACAATGGTAGATGAAGTGAGGATGGGCACATGATGATAAAAGCCATTACCTCTTTGTTTTTATTGTCTTTATGTGTGCACACCTACGCTAATACTGAACGAGTGCTTTTATGTGATGGAGCTGGGCGTGAAGATAAGTATGAATTTCCGGTCCCCTGTGCCTTGGTTGCAAAAACAGTAAAGYTAGAAAACAAAAGCATAAACAACGGAATATTGTACGCTACTAATAGCGGTTTTTATTTTGAAGCRCCCCCTGGTTTTGTTTCAATGGGGGATAGGCTCCATGGGGTTTTCTTTAAGTATTCAGAARAAAAATGGATYGRTTCGACAGTCATACGGTGGCGTTATGACAGGCCCAGTTTAACTATAATTAAADACTATGATGAAATTTATAAAATTGACAGGGGGGACATGCAAATATTTTTTTATCAGYATATAGACGAGCCTARGGAGATTTATACTGCATTTGTAATCCATAAGGACACGGCTGAAGATATACTCTACATGATAGATTCGATGGGTTTTACCTTGGCAGAGTTTAAACAAGTCCTGGCCACCATAAGATTAATAGAGCCTGATTAGCGGTGYAGCGATAAGAYTTTGTTGCGCTRTTCAATACCTTGAAAGTTAGGAATGTAGAAATGTTGAAATATATCTTTTTTTTGTTGCTTTTATCTGTGCATGCGCAGGCTGAACAAACCATTTTATGTGATGAAGCGCCTTGCGCCTTAATTGCAAAAACAGTGATGTTGAAAAACAAGAGCATAGAAAACGCAACCTTGTACAGTACAATACATGGTTTTTATGTCGAAGTACCCTCTAATTTTGCTTTAGCCAAGCATTGGCAAAGTGGTATTTCATTTGAATATTCAGATAAAAAATGGATCGGTTTTTCACACATAGACTGGAGATCGATCAGCTTAAGTGAAACCTATCATCAAATTTATAAAATTGACAGACAAGATATACAAATATTTTTTCATCAACGGGTAGATAATTCTAAAGGTTCTGATGTCCTCGGCTATACTGCATTTATAAGCCACAAAGATATGGATGCAGACAGATTCCATACAATAGAGTCGACGGGTTTTACATTAAAAGAGTTTAAACAAGTTTTGGCCACTATCAGACGTAGCGAACCGAATGCTTATGATTTTTTAAGGTTCTAATTTTTTTGGTGCAACACCATAATACTGTTTTATTGATAGTCTTTGCCAGCGGCTGTGCCGGGAATTTAAAAATGTTGAAATATATCTTTTTTGCATTGCTTTTTTCAGTGCAAGCTCATGCTGATAATACTGAACAAACACTTTTATGTTATGAAGAGAAGATTGAATCTGATGTTCCCTGTGTGCTGGTTGCAAAAACAGTAAAGTTAGAAAACAAAAGCATAAACAATGGAACTTTATACGCGACAAATGGCGGTTTTTATATTGAAGCACCTCCCGGTTTTGTTTTAATTGAACATTACTACAACGGGGTTTTATTTGAATATTCAGATAAAAAGCGAATTGGCTTTGTGCCCGTGAAGTGGAGCTATGACCTAGCCAGTTTAACTAAAAGCTATGATGAAATTTATAAAATTGGCAGACAAGATATGCAAATATTTTTTTATCAGCATATAGGTGCTTTTAAAGATAGTTATTCTGCATTGATAATCCATAAAGATATGGCTGAAGATAAACTCTACATGATAGATTCGGCGGGTTTTACCTTGGCAGAGCTTAAACAAGTCTTGGCCACCATAAGATTAATAGAGCCTGATTGGCAGTGCAGCGATAAGACTTTGTTGCGCTGTTCAATACCTTGAAAGTTAGGAATGTAGAAATGTAGAAATGTAGAAATATATTTTTTTGTTGTTATTTTTTTCAGTGCATGTACAGGCTGAACAAACCATTTTATGTGATGAAGCGCCCTGCGCCTTAATTGCAAAAACAGTGATGTTGAAAAACAAGAGCATAGAAAACGGAAATTTATACGGTACAATAAATGATTTTTATGTCGAAGTACCCTCTAATTTTGCTTTAGCCAAGCATTGGCAAGGTGGTATTTCATTTGAATATTCAGATAAAAAATGGATTGGTTTTTCACAGATAGACTGGAAATCGATCAATTTAAGCGAAGCCTATTATCAAATTTATAAAATTGACAGACAAGATATGCAAATATTCTTTCATCAACGGGTAGATAATTCTAAAGGTTCTGATGTCCCCGGCTATACTGCATTGATAAGCCACAAAGATATGGATGCAGACAGATTCCATACAATAGAGTCGACGGGTTTTACATTAAAAGAGTTTAAACAAGTTTTGGCCACTATCAGACGTAGCGAACCGAATGCTCATCATTTTTTAAGGTTCTGATTTTTTTGGTGCAACGCCATAATACTGTTTTATTGATAGTTCTAGCCAGCGGCTGAGCCAGGAATTTAAAAATGTTGAAGTATATCTTTTTTACATTGTTTTTTTCAGTGCACGCGCATGCTAATGCTGAACAAACACTTTTATGTTATGAAGAGAAGATTRAAKCTGDTGTCCCCTGTGTGCTGGTCGCAAAAACAGTAAAGTTGGAAAACAAAAATATAAATAATGGAACCTTATACGCAACAAATGGCGGTTTTTATATTGAAGCGCCCCCCGGTTTTATTTTAATTGAACATTACTACAACGGBGTYTTATTTGARTATTCAGATGAAAAGCGAATTGGCTTTATTCCTATACGGTGGCGTTATGATATATCCAATTTAACTAACAAGTATGATGAAATTTATAAAATTGACAGGGAAGATATGCAAATATTTTTTCATCAGCATATAGACGATTTTAAGGATTATAAYATTACCAGCTATGCTGCATTTGTAACCCATAAAGGCATGGCTGAAGATAAACTCTACATGATAGATTTGGCGGGTTTTACCTTGGCAGAGCTTAAACAAGTCCTGGCCACCATAAGGTTAATAGAGCCTGATTTGTTGTTGCGGCCATAAGGCTGCTCTATCGACGGAATTGTGGCCTTGTTTTACGACTTTTTGTGTTTTAAGCCGTGCTTGATTCTATAGATAGTGCGCTGGGTTTAGGCAGTTAGCCACTGCCCAAGCTGTGACGATTTATACTCATTAGCATTAATTCCGCTGTTTTGTGCAAATATTGATTGACTCAGTGCTATAATCCCTGCCACGATTTTGCCTTAAACAACCCATAACAGTACGAGGGAGATACAATGGCCGAACCAAAAACGACTGCAGTAAAAGAGCGTATGACAAAAACTCAAGTCATCGCAGAAATATCCGAAGCAACAGGCGTAACAAAGTCAGATGTTAAAGTAGTTTTGGCATCGTTAGCGATTCAGGCGGAGCGTCATCTTAAGCCGCGTGGATGTGGTGATTTCATCGTTCCTGATGTTGGCATTAAGTTAAAGGCTGTTAAAAAGCCGGCAACTAAAGCTCGCCCAGGTCGCAACCCGTTTACGGGTGAAGATATTATGATCAAAGCCAAACCAGCTTCAAAATCTGTTCGAGCAGTAGCCATGAAGGCTGCTAAGGAAATGGCAGGTTAATTCAGTTTTGAGTTGTCAGGGCTGAAATTGGTTTCGGCCCTGATTGCCTTAGTATATCGTCTTCATTTTATCGACTTTTTAAGGTTGTTACCTTCGCAGCATTTTCCGTAATAACACCCATCTTAAGCAGCTAATATATTCGATTGCTATGGTTCGATTGGCAGATCGCCCGCAATCAGATTAAACACTGCTCTAATACCCATGGCTTCGCCACCTTTTGGTCGACCGGTACGGTCACGGGTATTAAACGCCATAACATCAAAATGCAACCAATCAGTGTCTACTGGCACAAACTCCTGTAGATATAGCGCTGCGGTGATGGCTCCACCTAAACCGGTTGCTGATGAATTGGCGATGTCAGCGATGTCACTGTTTAACATGCTGCGGTAAGGTTTATGCAATGGTAGTTGCCAGGCCGGGTCTTGTGCCGCAGCAGCTGCTGTCATTAAATCAGCGGCAAGTTTTTCGTTAGTGCTGAAAAAAGCGGCTAGCTCGGTACCCACTGCGACACGAGCGGCTCCAGTGAGCGTGGCGAAGTCGATAACGAGCGCAGGGTTTTCGCTGACGGCTTCGGTGAGTGCGTCGCATAAAACCAAACGTCCTTCTGCATCCGTGTTATCGATTTCGACTGTTTTGCCGCTGCGTGTGGTAATGACGTCACCGGGTCTGAACGCGTTGCCAGAAATAGCATTTTCGACGGCAGGTATTAACACACGAAGGCGCACGGGTAACTGTGCCGCCATGATCATCGACGCAAGACCAAGAACCTGCGCTGCACCACCCATATCTTTTTTCATCCAGCGCATGCCCTTGGCTGGCTTAATATCGAGGCCGCCACTATCAAAACAGACGCCTTTGCCAACTAAGGTGATTGCTTTATTGTGAGGTTTCCCCCATTGCAGGTTGATAAGTCTTGGTGCGTGAACGCTGGCTCGTCCTACGGCATGAATGGTTGGATAGTTATGTTTAAGCAGGTCGTCGCCAACAATTTCGCTGAATATAGCGCCATATTGCTCGGCTAATGTTTGTGCAGCCTCGGCGATATGTTGTGGCATCATGTCTGATGCTGGTGTGTTGATCATGTCGCGAGTGAGTGTTATTGCCTCAATCTGTGCAGCAATTGGTTTGGAGTTAAAGCATAGCCTGGCCAAACTATTATGAGTTTGCGCTGATCGATAGCGATTAAATTGATAGCTACCCAGGCCCCAGCCTAATGCTTGTAGGTCAGTGAGGTTTTCTACTCGATAATTACCTTCAGGCAGTGATGTAGGTAATGCTGCCAGATTCCACATATCTGTGTGATCTTCAACACCGAGCACGACCTTGTCTATTGCGCCATCATTATTCGGTATCAGGCTGAATTTACCTGGTTTTGCCTGATAGCCCGTGTTACTGAGCCAGCTCTGCGTAAATTTATCTTGCTCGCTGAGCCAAGCGCTATATTCCGGTTTGGTAAGGCAGATGATCGCTATTGCCTGGGTATCTTTCGTAAAACAATTATTCATGGTGTGATCACTTCAATTGGAGGTGTTTATTGGGGCTGTAATTAATAAATGCGTATCTTAAACGTTGGGCCTATATCTTTGCCAAAATGTTATCTAAAGCTCTGCTAGGTAATATGCGTTTTAAGACAGCAAATAAATAAGTTGGGAAGGTGACAGGATAATGGTTTTTTGGGCGCTTGCTTTCTAATGCATGAATGACTTTTTTTAGCACTGCCTCGGGGGGGAGTGTAAACGGCGCTGCGGGTCCTGCTTTTTCCAGGCGCTGTTCCATGGCTTGATAAGTCTGTTTATGAAAGCTGCTTTCTTTATTAATGTTTTTTTTATACATCATTAAAGAGTTGGCACGAAAGCGAGTGCTTATTGGCCCAGGTTGAACGGACGACAGGTGAATGCCGCTGCCTTTCAGCTCTAGCCTTAAGGTGTCATTAATGCCTTCTAATGCGTATTTGCTGGCGTTATAAGCGCCCCGGTATTTGAGGGCGACAAAGCCAAGTATCGAGCTGCATTGAATAATCCGGCCATAACCTTGTTTACGCATGACCGGAATAATATGGTTTGTTAATTCCAGGGTGCCAAAAAGATTGGTTTCAAATTGTTGGCGCATGACATCGCGGCTTAAGTCTTCTACCGCGCCAGCTTGGCCATAGGCACCGTTGTTGAATAAGGCATAGAGCTCGCCGTTGGTTTGTTCTAAAACCTTATGCACGGCCTGTTGAATAGACTGACTATCGGCAAGGTCGAGTTGTAGTGTATTTAAGCCTTCGCTTTTTAGCCGTTCGACATCTTGCGTCTTGCGTGCGCTGGCAATCACATTATAACCGCGCTCGACCAGGCCCCTTGCGGTGCAATAGCCAATACCGCTGGAACAGCCGGTAATCAGGATGCTACGTGTACCCCTCAAGGGGGTATTGAAAAGAACCCTCGGGGTGCTACGTGCCCTCGGGGTGCTATGTGATGATATTGGCATTGTCGTCAATATGCTTTTTTTGTTCTTGTTGTAATTGCCACATGCGAGTGTAGTGACTTTGCATGGCCAATAGAGTTTGGTGAGTGCCGCGTTCAATAATGCGGCCATGTTCCATAACCAATATTTGATTGGCGCTGGTAATGGTTGATAGGCGATGAGCAATAACGAGTGTTGTATGGTTGGCAGAAACTTCGGTCAATGCGGTTTGAATGGCGCGCTCCGACCTGGAATCCAACGCAGAGGTGGCTTCGTCAAATACCAGTATGCGCGGATTTTTTAGAATTGTACGGGCAATGGCGACGCGTTGCTTTTCGCCGCCAGAGAGTTTGAGTCCGCGTTCGCCAACAGTGGTGTCGTAGCCGTCGGGCAGTGATTCAATAAAATCATGGATATGCGCGAGCTTTGCGGCCTGAAAAATTTCATCGCGTTCGGCATCAGGCTTGGCGTAGGCTATATTGTAATAAATAGTGTCGTTAAACAGAACGGTATCTTGCGGCACGATGCCGATATTGCGACGCAGACTGTGCTGGGTGACATCGCGAATATCCTGGTCGTTGATAAGAATGCGGCCTTGGTCGGCATCGTAAAAACGAAACAGCAAACGTGCCAAGGTTGATTTGCCCGAGCCGCTGGTGCCAACGACGGCGACAGTGTGCCCGGCCGGAATTTCAAAATCGATATCAAACAATATCTGCCGTTCGGGGTTATAAGAGAAATTTACTTTCTCGAAACGAACGCAGCCATCAGCGACGTGAAGTTCCTTGGCATTTTCGTTGTCTTGTATTTCCAGGTTCTTGTCGAGCAAAGAAAACATTTTTTCCATATCAGTCAGCGAATTTTTGATCTCGCGATAGACAAAACCAAGGAAGTTTAGCGGGATAAATAACTGTAGCAGGTAGGCATTAATCAGAACAAAATCGCCTAATGTTAATTGTTCATCGACGATGCCTTTGCTGGCCAGAAACAGTAAGCTGGTGACGCCAATGGTGATAACGGTACCTTGCACCATATTAAGTAATGACAGGGAATTTTGGCTTTGGATGGCAGCCTTTTCCCATACCGACATATTGCTGTCATAGCGTTGGCTTTCAAATTCTTCATTGCCAAAATACTTGACTGTTTCATAATTAAGCAAGCTGTCGATGGCTTTGGTGTTGGCCTGGGAGTCCATCTCATTCATGGTGCGGCGAAATTTCAGGCGCCACTCAGTAATCACTAAGGTCAGGGTGATGTAGATTGAAACCGTGGCCAAGGTGATGATGGCAAAGGCGGGTTCGTAATTAACAAATAAGATGACCGCGATCAGGCCTATTTCCAGTAAGGTTGGCAGAATGTTGAACAGAGTGAAATTGAGTAAAAAGCTGATGCCACGGCTGCCGCGTTCGATATCGCGTGAAACGCCGCCGGTTTGTCGTTCGAGGTGAAAGCTTAGGGCGAGTTTATGCAGGTGCTGAAAGACTTTGATGGCGATGCGACGAATGGCACGTTGCAAGACTTTGGCAAAAACAAGGTCGCGCAGCTCGCCAAACAACGATGAGGCCAGCCGTATCAGGCCGTAGCTGAGCAGTAAGGCGACGGGGAGTACTAAAATTGCATTTTGGCTGGTGTCGAGTGCATCGACAATGTCTTTAAGCACCAGAGGCAGGCTGACACTAGCCAGTTTTGCCAACACCAGGCAGGCCATGGCGAGGATGACCCTGCTGCGAAATTCCCATAAAAAAGGCAGTAGACTGGCGATGGTGTGCCAACTGTTTCGGCGCGGTTTAGACATGCTGCGGGGTACCTGGTTGCTACTTTAATGGGGAATGGGCAGCTATTTTGGGGGTTTATCTCACCTTTGTATATAATAGCGCCTTACTAAAGAGAATTATTGAGTTTTGACGAGGTTGTTATGCCGTTTTATGAGTATCAATGCCAGTCCTGTGGGCACGAATTTACAAAAATGCAGGCGATAAGTGCTGAGCCTTTAACCGATTGCCCTGAGTGCAGTAAAGCCGAATTAAAAAAAGTAATTTCGGCGCCGCGCTTTAGCAAGGGCGATAAATGGTTGAATTCACCGACTTTGGATCGCGCCAACAAAGAAAGCTTTATGGATAACGATGCCAGGCATGCCAAGCAAATGCATGATGATGAGTACAATAGTAAGACGATGGGGCCACCTAAACCACCGCATGGTCATGATCCGACTGACCCAAAGGGCCTTCGTTTTATAGATGATCCAGTGCCGAAGCCGGACCCTAAGCCGGTCGGCACTACAAAGAAAAGCGACTAGTCTTTATGCTGAGCACTTAGCAGGGCTTTTTAGCCCTGCTAAGAATGGGCGCCGTAYCATCGTYGCCAWTARTGCTCGTGCCAGTTATTTCATRTTTCTATTACCTATAAGGAAGCCGTGATGCGCAGTCATTACTGCGGCGAACTCAACGCCTCTCACATTGATCAAAAAATCAGCCTTTGTGGCTGGGTACATAACCGCCGTGACCATGGTGGTGTCATCTTCGTCGATCTGCGTGATCGCGATGGTGTGACTCAGGTCGTATTCAATCCTGAGGATGCAGACAGTTTTGCTATTGCTGAGCGTGTGCGCAGTGAGTTTGTGCTAAAGGTCGACGGTATTGTTCGTGCACGCCCTGAGGGCACGGTAAACCCTGGTTTGTCGACGGGCGAGATCGAAGTGCTGAACCAGAACGTCACCATATTGTCGAGTTCTGATGTGCCGGCGATCCCCGTCGATGATGCATCCGAGGTCAGTGAGGATAACCGCTTGCGTTATCGCTATCTCGACTTGCGTCGCACCGTTATGCAGGACCGCTTGCGTAAGCGTTCGCAGTTGACGAACACCCTGCGCAACTGGCTTACGGATAATGGCTTTCTGGAAATTGAAACGCCGATACTGACCAAATCGACACCGGAAGGTGCGCGTGATTACCTGGTGCCTAGCCGTACCCATCAAGGTGAATTTTTTGCCCTGCCGCAATCACCACAGTTATTTAAGCAGCTGTTGATGATGTCGGGTATGGATCGTTATTACCAGGTTGCTCGCTGCTTTCGTGATGAAGACCTGCGTGCCGACAGACAGCCAGAATTTACCCAGCTCGACATCGAGTTATCGTTTACTGACGAAGACACCATTATTACCATGGCCGAAGAGATGATTCGTAAGGCCTTTGCCAAGGTGATGGACATCGAGCTACCGAACCCTTTCCCGCGTATGCCTCATAATGAGGCCATGCTGCGCTTTGGTAGCGACAAGCCGGACTTGCGGGTATCGATGGAGTTGATCGAAGTCAGCGAGTTGATGAAAGACGTGGAATTCAAGGTCTTCTCGGGCCCTGCGACAAACCCCGATGGCCGGGTTGCCGCGCTGTGTGTGCCACAAGGTGGCAAGCTCAGCCGCAAAGACATCGATAATTATACAAAGTATGTGAGTCAATTCGGTGCTAAAGGCCTGGCCTATATCAAGGTTAATGAAGTCGCTAAGGGCATAGAAGGTCTGCAATCACCTATTCTGAAGTTTCTGCCTGATGACGTTGTCGAAAAAATTATCAAGACAACTGAGGCAATGGACGGTGATATTATCTTTTTCGGCGCTGACAAGGCGACAGTGGTTAACGAGGCCTTGGGTGCCTTGCGCGTCAAAATCGGTCACGACCTTGGTTTGGTGGAAGCGGGTTGGTATCCGTTATGGGTGACTGAATTTCCGATGTTTGAACCGGATGGCGAAGGTGGTTGGCATGCCTTGCATCATCCGTTTACTGCACCATCGGTGGACAGCATTGATCAGCTTAAGGCTGATCCCGGCGCGGCCAAATCACGTGCCTATGACATGGTGCTCAACGGCACTGAATTAGGCGGCGGTTCCATCCGCATTCATAACAGCGACATGCAGTCAGCGGTGCTCGAACTATTGGGTATTGGCGCAGAAGAAGCGCAGGAAAAGTTTGGCTTTCTGCTCGAAGCACTGCGCTATGGTTGTCCGCCGCACGGTGGTTTGGCCTTTGGTCTCGATCGTCTGGCTATGTTGATGGTGGGTGCCAGCTCTATCCGTGATGTTATTGCTTTYCCTAAAACACAAAGCGCCAGCTGTATGCTTACTGACGCACCAAGTTTAGTAGCGCCCGGGCAGTTGCGTGAATTAGGTATTAAACTTAATAAAAAGCCGGATGCAGAGTCCAAAGCTGAATAAGCAGAGGCAAGGGTGCCTGGGTTTAAATTCCAGTTAAAATAATTTAACTTTTTGTTTTATAAGGTATTTTCTTTATCCGCGACAGTTTTTCAGTAGATGAAGAGTGAGAGGTGGCACCATGACAGCAGCTCTGCCAGTACAGCAGTTTAATGAGCTTGACGAAAAAACCTGTAACGAGCGTATTCTCGCGGCCAAGGCTGCGCTAGGCGATAAGCTGGTTATCCTGGGGCATCATTATCAGCGTGATGAGGTTTATCGTCATGCCGACGTCGTGGGTGATTCGCTCAAGTTATCGCAATATGCTGCCAATTCAAAAGCCGAATACATCGTCTTTTGTGGCGTGCATTTCATGGCCGAGGTTGCTGATGTGCTGTCGCGGCCCGACCAAATCGCCATACTGCCTGATTTGGCTGCGGGTTGTTCCATGGCCGATATGGCCAATCTGGCGCAGGTCGAGCGCGCATGGCGTGAACTCGCTACCGTGCTTGATCCTGACGAAACCATTACGCCTATCACTTATATTAATTCAGCTGCTGACCTTAAGGCTTTTTGCGGGCGTCACGGCGGCATCGTCTGTACCTCAACTAATGCCAAACATGTTATCGATTGGGGCTTTAGGCAGCGTGAAAAAGTCTTGTTTTTTCCTGACGAGCATTTAGGTCGGAACACCGCTGATCGTATGGGTATCCCGCTTGATCAAATGGCCGTGTGGGACTACAACCAGCCTATGGGTGGTTTGACGCCGGATGAAATTCGCAAGGCGAAGGTCTTGTTGTGGAAGGGTTTTTGCTCGGTGCATCAGATGTTTAAACCGAAGCATATTGATGCCTTTTTAGGGAAATACCCCGATGCCAAAATTATCGCGCACCCCGAGTCCAGCTATGAGATTTGTCAGCGTGCCGATGAGGTTGGGTCGACTGAATACATTATTAATACCGTTAATGCCTCACCTGCCGGTACGCGTTGGTTGGTCGCCACCGAGCTTAATCTGGTTAATCGTCTTAACGAGCAAAATCTGGACAAAAATGTGCACTTCATGTCACCGATGATCTGCATGTGTTCGACCATGTTTCGCATCAACCCGCAGCAATTGTTGTGGGTGCTGGAAAACCTGGTCGCCGGCAATGTGGTGAATCGCATTACTGTTCCTGCAGAAGAGGCCGACTATGCGCGTTTGGCCTTGCAACGCATGTTTGATGTGACGGTGGCCCTGGATTAACTTGATTTTTTCTCTGTTTTCGCGGAATAAGCGGTGACTGATCTGCAAGGCGGTGTCGTTGTTCTTGTTCATGGTGTGTTGATGGGCGGTCGCATTATGTCGCGGCTGCAAACACGCATTGAACTCGCCGGTTGGCAGACCGCGATCTTTGATTATCCCTCACGACAGAAAACCGTGGCTGAAAATGCCGCTGCGCTTGCATGTTTTCTCCAGCAATTTAACGGCCAGCCCATTTATCTGGTTGCGCACAGTCTTGGTGGTAGAGTTTGTCTAGAGTGTTTGCGTAACCACCCTGAATTGAATGTTCGTCGAATGGTGGCTATTGGCACACCGTTTTTAGGTAGTGAGATAGCTAAAACCCTGTCGCGTTATTCTCCGGGACGGTGGTTGCTGGGCAAGAGTATTGCCGAGAATGGTTTAACCACTGATAGCCGTGCTTGGCAGGGTGAGACGGAAATCGGCGTGATTGCCGGTTCAAACCGAATTGGAGTCAGCTTTATTACGGATCGCTTGACACGTCCTTTGGCACGCCCGCATGACGGCACAGTAACAGAAGCATCAACTAGATTACCTGGCCTTCGCGACCATATTACTGAGCCTCATTCGCATACTTTATTGCTGTATTCCGAATATGTAGCGGTTCAGGTGATCCATTTTATCGATCATGGTTGTTTTAAAAGAGATTAATGCTTAATCACGCTTAATCTCCTCTTATTTAAGGGGGCTGGCGATGGTAAACTCGCTCAATTATTTAACAAAACAAAGATAAGAGAGTATGGCCGGACACAGTAAATGGGCGAATATTCAGCATCGCAAGGGCGCGCAAGATAAAAAGCGTGGCAAAATTTTCACTAAACTCATTCGCGAAATTACTGTCGCTGCACGTGCCGGCGGCGGTGATGTGGCTGCTAATCCACGCTTGCGCCTGGCTATTGATAAGGCGCTAAGCGCCAATATGACCAAAGACACCATTGAGCGTGCGGTTAAGCGTGGCTCCGGGGATCTCGACAGCGAGAACTATGAAGAAATTCGCTACGAAGGTTATGGGCCCGGTGGCACGGCAGTCATTGTCGACTGCATGACCGACAACCGTAATCGTACTGTGGGTGAGGTGCGTCATGCCTTCAGCAAGCACGGTGGTAATCTTGGTACCGCAGGTTCAGTGGCGTATCTGTTTAGCCAGATTGGTGTGCTGATCTACCCACCAAACAGTGATGAAGACGCAATTATGGAGCAGGCCTTAGAGGCTGGTGCTGAAGACGTGGTGAGCCATGATGATGGGTCGATAGAGGTGGTTGCGACATTTGAAGGTTTTGCCAGCGTAAAAGGAGCAATGACGGCCGCGAATTTAGAGCCAGCGATGGCAGAGGTGACGATGCGTGCTTCGATGGAGACAGCATTGGATTTCGAGGGTGCTGAAGGTTTGATGAAACTGATTGATCGACTGGAAGATTTGGATGATGTGCAAGACGTTTATTCCAATGCCGAGATCTCTGAAGAGATCATGGCGCAGTTAGACGGATAATGCGCGTTCTCGGTATTGACCCAGGTTCACGTATTACCGGTTATGGCATTATTGATGTTAGCGCGGGTGGTGGCAGTCGTTATGTCGATTGTGGCTGCATTCGCGCGGGTGAGGGAGCCTTGCCGCAGCGTTTGAAAATCATTTTTCAAAGCCTTAGCGAAATTATTGCTGATGTATGTCCCGACGCCGTTGCCATTGAATCTGTGTTTATGAATCGTAATGCTGATTCTGCTTTAAAACTAGGGCGGGCGCAGGGCGCTGCGATGTGTGCGGCAGTGAATCAAGATCTTGATGTTACTGAATACACACCTGCGCAGGTTAAGCAGGCGGTAGTGGGCAAAGGTAATGCAGACAAAACACAGGTGCAGCATATGATCAAAATCTTGCTAGGCCTTTCAAAAACCCCGCAAGCTGATGCCTCCGATGCCTTGGCTGTCGCCTTGACCCATGTGCATACCAGTCAAACCCTAAGTAGGGTCAGTCAGGTCAGTACCGCACGACAAGGACGCATGCGATGATTGCGCAACTGCGCGGGAAATTATTGAAAAAGCATCCGCCGTTAATGTTGATAGATGTTAACGGTGTCGGTTATGAAGTCGAAGCACCGATGTCGACATTTTATGTGTTGCCAGCAGTAAACGAAGAGCTTGTGATGCATATTCATATGGTGGTGCGTGAAGATGCGCAGCTGCTTTATGGCTTTGCTACATTGCAGGAACGTTCCTTGTTTCGTAACCTGATTAAGGTTAACGGCGTTGGCGCAAAGCTTGCCGTGGCGATTCTTTCTGGTGTTTCGGTTACGGACTTTACGCATTATGTGCTCGAAAATAATAGCGCGGCATTAGTGCGTTTGCCTGGTATAGGCAAAAAAACCGCTGAGCGTTTAATTATTGAAATGCGTGATCGTATCGGTGATGTGTCTGGTGAAGGTGGAGCTGCACCATTGCCTGTTGTTACAGGAGCCCCTGACAGCCCAATTGCTGACGCGGTGAGCGCGCTAGCTGGCCTTGGTTATAAACCGCAGGATGCAAGTCGTATGGTACGCCAGGTCGAGAGCGATGGTTTATCCAGCGAGGAAATCATTCGCAGCGCTTTGCAAGCAGCAATCGCTTAGAATAATCCTATGAACGAATTTATCGAGTCTGATCGTCTTGTTAATAATGACGCGAGCAATGAGGAGCGCCGTGCCGAGTTGTCTATACGCCCGCGTTGTTTGGCCGACTATGTTGGTCAGCCAGTGGTGCGCGAGCAGATGGAGATCTTTATCGAAGCGGCGCGCCGTCGTGGCGATGCGCTCGATCACACTCTGATTTTTGGTCCACCAGGCCTGGGTAAAACCACTTTGGCGCATATCATTGCTCATGAAATGGGCGCCAATATCCGTGAAACGTCGGGGCCAGTGCTGGAAAAGGCGGGTGATTTGGCCGCCATGTTGACCAATTTAGAGCCGCATGATGTCTTGTTTATCGACGAAATTCATCGGCTTAGCCCGGCTATTGAAGAGATTCTTTATCCAGCGCTTGAGGATTACCAGCTTGATTTGATGATTGGCGAAGGCCCGGCCGCGCGCTCAATTAAACTCGATTTGCCACCGTTTACTCTGGTTGGTGCCACAACGCGAGCCGGTTCGTTGACGTCGCCTTTACGTGATCGTTTTGGTATTGTGCAACGGCTTGAGTTTTACTCGCAGAAAGACCTCTGTTTCATCGTTACGCGTTCAGCAGAGATTTTTGGCGTACCGATGGATGCGCAAGGTGCGAGTGAGATTGCACGTCGCTCACGCGGCACACCGCGTATTGCTAACCGTTTGTTAAGACGTATACGTGATTATGCTGAGGTTAAGGCGGACGGGCGTATAACCCGTGATATTGCTGGTGCTGCGCTGGATATGCTGAAGGTCGACTCGAACGGTTTCGATGCGATGGATCATCGTCTGCTAGAGGCAATTGTGAAAAAATTCGATGGTGGCCCAGTTGGAATAGATAGCCTGGCCGCAGCCATTGGTGAAGAACGCGGTACGATAGAAGACGTTTTGGAACCGTATTTAATTCAACAAGGGTTTATGATGCGTACGCTGCGTGGTCGCATTGCGACCCAAAGCACCTATCATCTGTTTGGGCTTAATGCACCAGATAAAATGGGTCAGATAGAGCGGCCCGCATTGGAACTGTAAGTGGCTGAATTTATTTGGCCAATACGCGTTTACTACGAAGATACGGATAGTGGTGGCGTGGTTTATTACGCTAATTATTTAAAGTTCATGGAGCGAGCGCGAACTGAATGGCTGCGTTCGCGTGGTTATGAGCAAGATGTTATGCGTGAGCAGGAGGGTCTGATATTCGCCGTACGTGCTGTGCAACTAGACTTTTTGCAGCCGGCCCGCTTTAATGAACAACTGGAAACAAGTGTAGTGGTCACCGCCTGTCGCGGTGCGAGTATAGAGTTTCAACAACAGGTCAGGCGCGGTAGCGCTGTTCTGTGTAGTGCATCGGTCAAGGTCGCTTGTCTCGCGAATGATTCATTCAAGCCAACGCGATTGCCGAATGCCATGATTAAGGGGCTTTTTGAGTGAATGCAGAACTGAGTAAAGATATGTCACTAATTTCTCTGATCCTTGAGGCCAGCTTGGTCGTCCAACTGGTGATGTTGATTTTGGTCCTGGCTTCGCTTGCATCATGGAGCATAATTTTTCAAAAAGCCCGTGTTGTCAAAAAAGCAATGAAAGCTGCTGACACCTTTGAGCGTGATTTTTGGTCAGGTGGCGAACTTAATACACTGTATCGCAAACTCACTTCCAGCAATAAGGTCGTCTACGGTATGGAAGCGATGTTTGCATCTGGCTTTAAAGGCTTTTTGCGTTTGCGTAAGCAACAAAGCGCAGACGCTGAGGCAATGGTTGAAGCAGCGCAGCGTTCCATGCGCGTCACCATGAATAAAGAGATTGATGGTCTTGAACGTAACCTGCCTTTTCTTGCCACTGTTGGTTCGACCAGCCCTTATATTGGTCTGCTTGGTACAGTATGGGGCATTATGAATTCGTTTCGAGGCCTTGCTCAGCTAGAACAAGCTACTATTGCTGCGGTTGCACCGGGTATTTCGGAGGCGTTAATTGCTACGGCGATGGGTTTGTTCGCTGCTATTCCGGCGGTTATTGCTTTTAATCGTTATAACACCGATGTTGAGCGATTGATTGGCCGTTATGATAATTTTATGGAAGAATTCACCAGTATCCTGCATCGTCAAGCTCATGTGTAGCCGCATGTATAATAGGGAGTCCTGATACTATATGCGTCGTCATAAGCGCAAGCCACCCATGTCTGACATTAACGTTGTGCCTTATATCGACGTTATGTTGGTACTGCTTATTATTTTTATGGTGACAGCTCCTTTGTTGCAGCAAGGGGTTGAAGTTGACCTGCCAGAAGTAGCTGCGAACCCTATCGAAGGGGATGCGGATGATATCGATAATTTGGTGGTTAGTGTGGATGCAGAGGGTAACTATTATCTGAACACTGGTGATGGCGCCGATCAACCCAAGTTAAGTGATGAGATTGAAAAGTATGTCGCAACAGTGCTTCGCAACAAGCCTGAGACCAAGGTGATGTTAAGAGGCGATAAAAACGCCAGCTATGGCATGGTTATGGCGGCAATGGTTTTGCTGCAACAAGCTGGTGTATCCAGTGTAGGGTTTTTAACTGATCCATCTGAACAACAAGACCAGTAATATTGACTGATGTTGGGGTTTTACGAAAAATTTAGAGCCTTTGTTTTGGCTGCTGTACTGCATGTGTTGCTTGGTTTTTTGCTGTTTGTTGGTTTTCAACATAGCACGCCAACACCAAAACCTATGGCGCGACAACAGGTAGAAATCATTAAAGGCACTATGATTTATGAGTCTACTTTGCAGCAACAGGTAGATAAGCTTAAGAAAGCTGAAGAAGATAAACGCCAGATTGAAATTGATCAGAAAAACAAGCTGGAAGAAGAACGTAAAAAAGCAGAGGAACAAAAGCGAAAAGCCGAACAAGAGGTGAAACAATTAGCTGAGCAGAAAGCCGCTGAGGAAAAGCGTTTAGCCGAGATAGAGTTGAAACGTAAGGCTGAAGAAGACGTAAAACGTAAAGCCGAAGCAGTGAAAAAGAAGGCCGAACAAGAGGTAAAGAAAATAGCTGTGCAGAAAGCTGCTGAGGAAAAGCGTTTAGCTGAGATAGAGCTGAAACGTAAGACTGCAGAAGATGCAAAGCGCAAAGCCGAAGAAGAGACGAAAAAGATAGCTGAAGAAAAGCGTTTGGCAGAGCTTGAAGTCCAACGCAAAGCTGAGGAAGCGACCAGGCAAAAGGCCGAAGAAGAAAAACGTAAAGCGGAAGAAGTTAAAAAACAAGCAGAAGCAGAGGCCGCACGTAAAAAGGTGGCTGAGGAAAAACGTCAGGCCGAAGAGGCGCGCAAAAAGGCAGCAGCAGACGCGCAACGCAAGGCTGATGAAGCAGCGCGTAAGCAGCGCGAAGCAGATGAGCAACATTTACTAAATGAATTATTGGAAAGCGAAGGTCTGGGGTTAGAGAGCGAAAATCAGAGCCAATTGCAAGTGTTAGAGCAACGGTATATAAATGATATTCGACAAAAGGTGCAGAGTTCATGGTTACGGACATCAAATTATCAATCAGGCTGGAAATGCGTGGTTATAGTGAGACAAGGCCCGGGCGGAACGGTGCTCAGTGCCGATGCAGTTGCTAGTGAGTGTGACGGTGACGAACAGTTTCGCAGATCAGTTGAAAACGCAGTGTATCGGGCGGAGCCATTGCCTGCACCGGAAGATTCCAGTCTCTTTGCAAGAGAGCTGCAGTTTGTGTTTAGACCTTAAAATTGAAACCGGATGAGTAAATGAAATTAATCAGGCTAGTCATTATATCTTTGCTACTAAGTCTCGTGGCGTTGAGCGCTTGGGCGAGACCACTGGTTATCGAAATTACCGAGGGTATTGATAGCGCGCTGCCAGTTGCCATTGTTCCTTTTGGCTGGGATAGTGCGGCGGTGATACCGGTCGATGTGGCTGAGATAGTGAGTAGCGATTTGCAACGTACGGGTCTTTTTGAGCCCTTGGACAGCGGCGATTTTTTGTCGAAACCGACTGGTATTGACGCGGTTAAATTTCGTGATTGGCGCCTGTTGAATGCCAGTAACCTGGTGATAGGTAATATCACTCAAGACTCAGATGTTTATGTTATTGAGTTTTATGTGTTTGATATTTTTAAAGGCAAAAAGCTGATTGGCTATGCCTTGCGCGCTAATAGGGGGGATCTGCGTAACGCAGCCCATCAGGTTAGCGATATTGTTTACGAGGCGCTTACTGGCCAGCCCGGCGCGTTTGCGACACAGATTGCCTATATATCTGTTACTGAGAAAGCGGGTAAGAAACGTTACTCGCTGCAAGTGTCCGATGCCGATGGTTTTAATCCGCAATCACTATTGAATTCGCCTGAGCCGATTTTGTCACCAAGTTGGTCACCCGATGGCAGGCAGGTCGCTTATGTATCGTATGAAGAACGTCGCCCGCGCATTTATGTGCAAGAGATTTCCAGTGGTAAGCGTGAGGCCATTGCTTCCTTCTCTGGGCTCAATAGCGCGCCAGTCTGGTCACCCGATGGTAAGAGTATGGCATTGGTGCTGTCCAAGGATGGCAGCCCGGATATCTATGTTATGGATGTCGCCAGCCGTGATTTAAGACGTTTGACCACGAGTGCCGCAATTGAAACAGAACCAAGCTGGTCGCCCGATGGCAAAACAATTGCCTTTACTTCAGATCGTGGTGGTAGTCCTCAGATTTACCGGGTTTCTGCCAGCGGTGGTCGTAGTAAGCGACTGAGTTTTGAGGGAAAATATAATGCCCGGCCGCGGTTCTCGCCAAATGGTGAGTATTTGGCCATGGTTCATGTTGGTAATAACAGCAACGGAGCTTATCGGATTGCGGTGCTTGATATGGATGTGGGTACTTTGCGCGTATTAACGGAAGGTCAGTTGGATGAGTCGCCAAGCTTTGCGCCAAATGGTAGCATGATCATCTATGCAACCGAGCAGCAAGGTCGTGGTGTGCTAGCTGCCGTGTCGACCGATGGACGTGTCCATCAGCGCTTGAGTATTCAAGATGGTGATACGAGGGAGCCCGTCTGGTCTCCTTTTAAAAAATAGTATTCTCAAAGGGGAAAAAAATGATAAAAATGATTAATCGCGTATTGTTGGCAGGTGCGGTATTTGCTCTGGTGGCTTGTTCATCTACTAAGCAGTCTGGTGCGGATGTGCTTATTGATGATCTCGAATCTTCTGAGTTCTCAACGGAGAATGACGACGATGGGGTGTTAACAGGTGGCCTTGGTGATGGTAATGGTGTAAGCGGCTCAGGGATAGATGGAGGCGATTCTTTCGCATTGGAAGAACTTAATAACCCCGATAGCCCGTTATCTGAACGTATCATCTATTTTCCTGTTGATTCAAATGTGATAGGTGACGAATACACGGGTATGGTTGAGGCACATGCGCGCTTTTTGGCTGAGAACCCTGATATTAATATTATTCTGGAAGGGCATACCGACGAGCGCGGCTCGCGAGAATATAATCTTGCGCTGGGCGAACGTCGGGCTCAGTCAGTAAGTGATTTTCTTTTGTTGCAAGGCGCTTCATCCAGCCAAACCGAGACTGTGAGTTATGGTGAAGAGCGCCCGGCGCAGTCTGGTCAAAGCGAAGCATTTTGGGGCCAGAATCGTCGTGTAGAGATACTCTACATTAATAATTAGAGTTGTTAGAGAATGATATTGTCGTATTGTCGTTTTATCTTAGCCAGTCTTTGTTTGAGTTTTTTTCTCGCTAGTTCGTTGGCGTTCGCTGATGAAGCAGCACTTGAACAAAGAATTGTGCGCTTGGAGCGCACGCTAGCGTCGCAACGCCTGGTGGAAATGTTGAGACGAATTGAGGCATTGCAGCAAGACGTGCAACAAATGCGTGGTGAGCAAGAAGAGCTAAACCATAACGTCGAAGGTATCAAAAAACGGCAGCGTGATTTATACCTTGATATTGATCAACGCCTCTTGGCGCTGGAGCAATCTGGTGGTGCTGCTGCCGATGCTAACAATGCTGCGACGAATAACAAGCGAAACGAGGGCAATACGGCAACAACCACCGATAATCGCAAAGAGTTATCGGAATATCAAAACGCCTTTGAGATATTAAAAGCCCGTCGTTACGATGATGCGATCATCGCTTTTAAATCGTATGTTGAGCGTTATCCAGGCGGGAAATATGCCGCCAATGCCAAATATTGGTTAGGCGAAGCGAATTACGTTACGCGTCGTTTCCCCGTCGCCATAGAAGAGCTCAACAAAGTATTAAATGATCATCCTGAGAGTAAAAAAGTACAGGATGCGCTATTAAAAATAGGGTTTTCTTACTACGAGCTACAGCAATGGCCGGAGGCGCGTGCTAGTTTGCAACGCTTGGTCGATGCCTATCCCAGTTCTACTGCTGCAAAATTGGCTGGTAAGCGGATTAGCCAGATGGATGCTGATGGGCGTTAGGCGCTCGCATCGCCAGTCTTGAATACTGTTCGTCATGTCTGCTGCTAAAACCAGCCTGCGTATTACCGAAATATTTTGCTCGATCCAGGGTGAAGCCAGGGATGTTGGCTTCCCTACGGTATTTATACGCCTAACTGGCTGCCCTCTGCGCTGCGTTTGGTGTGATACCGAATATGCCTTTCACGGTGGAGAGACGCTTGAGTTTGACACTATTTTGTCTCGGACCGCCGAATTTAATGCTTGCAGAGTCACCGTTTCAGGTGGGGAGCCGCTAGCACAACGGTCGTGTGTTGATCTGCTTCGATTACTCTGCGATAAGGGGTATTTGGTGTCTCTTGAAACCAGCGGCGCTATGGATGTATCTGAGGTCGATGAACGTGTGGTTAAAGTGATTGATGTCAAGCCACCAGGGTCGGGCGAGAGCAGTAAGAATCGACTTGAAAATTTTGACCATCTTACTAGTAAAGACCAGCTGAAATTCGTTATCAGTGATCGTGAAGACTACGATTGGTCTTTGAAGTTTATTGATCAACATGGCTTGGCGCAACGTTGCGATATTTTATTTTCACCTGTGTACAAAGTGATGCCTGCTGCTGATTTGGCTGATTGGCTGATTGCAGATCAACGCGAGATTCGTCTACAGATACAATTGCATAAATATTTGTGGGGAGAGGTAGCGGGGACATGAGTAAGGCGGCGATTGTTTTGCTTTCCGGCGGTATGGATTCGGCGACGGTGCTGGCAGATGCGGTGCAGCAGGATTACATGCTTTATGCCTTGAGCTTCGATTATGGTCAGAGGCATTTCAGTGAGCTGAATGCAGCACGGCTTCTTGCACAAAATGCCCGGGTTGTTGAGCATCGCGTGATAGATTTGTCTGCTCTTGGTGATTTGGGCGGGTCTGCCTTAACGGATAAGGCTATCGCCGTTCCTGAGCACGGTGGTGAGGCGATTCCCGTTACGTATGTGCCGGCACGTAATACCGTATTTTTATCTTACGCTTTGGCGTGGGCCGAGGTGCTGGGTATCGGTGATGTATTTATCGGCGTTAATGCAGTAGATTATTCTGGCTACCCTGATTGTCGCCCCGAGTTTATTCGTGCCTTTACGGTAATGGCTAATTTGGCGACCAAGGCTGCGGTACAAGGCCAGCCATTTCGCTTGCATACACCCCTAATGGATATGACTAAGGCTCAAATTATTCGCCATGGCAGTGAATTGGGGGTCGATTACAGCCTGACCGTGTCCTGCTATCAGGCCGATGCACAGGGCCGTGCTTGTGGTCATTGTGACTCTTGTCGCTTGCGTTCGGAGGGGTTTGCAGCAGCAGGCGTAGATGATTCGACGCGATATTGTTAATTTCCCCTTGTTATTACCGCTCATTCCAGTAAAATTACGCGCTTTCCCCAGTCACCCCCTAGATGGGTCGTTAGCTCAGTTGGTAGAGCACCGGACTTTTAATCCGATGGTCATAGGTTCAAATCCTATACGACCCACCATTCTAGTTTTTCCACCTGCCAGAGCCTGGCATTCTTTTAATTTATTGTAGCCATTGCTTATTTGGCGTTTTAGTATCTCGATATGTCTAAACGTATGATACTAGATCGGCGTAATTGGGCACGTTATTACTCGCTTATTTTGAGCTTTTTCGGTGCATACTTCTAACATAGCTAATTTATGTGTACTTTATGTGTGCGGGGCTTTATCAATATGCACCTAATATATACAGTGTATGCTGCCGATAAAAAGCTGGGTGAAGTTTTGTTGTGCATGTCGTGAGAGAGTTTTAGGGTAATTTACTTAATGGGCGAAAGATAACAAAGGATGTCTTTTTTTCAGCAGGCAACATCGAAAGAGAAAAAATTTCTAAACTGTCGAATTTGTTGGTCGGTGGCTTTGGCTACTTTTTTAGCAATTTTAATTGTTGAGGCCGTTATCTTCATTCCTTCGTATAAAAACTATGGAAGGGGTTGGCAGAAAAACCGTGAAGCACAGGCACTATTAGCTACACAGGCGGTATTGGCTACTTTAAGTGACGATGAGCGCTTAAGTCTTGCGACGATTGCTACGCGCATGGGTGCGCTTGTGCGTAGTGAGGCGATACTTGATTGGGCGATTTATCCTAATGCCACAGAGGACAAGGCGGGCCATGGTGGAAGTTCTTCGCAATATCTAATAGACAGCGAATATTCTCGCATGAACACCACTGCTGTTAGCAGTGATGTTCTGGATGTTCTGTGGCGCCACAATACATTAGGCATTCCTTACGATGT
This sequence comes from Gammaproteobacteria bacterium, assembly GCA_002400775.1. Taxonomy (GTDB): domain Bacteria; phylum Pseudomonadota; class Gammaproteobacteria. Next base: position 12,706 of record NVRF01000015.1, on the reverse strand, counting down.
AAAGGTGAGGCTGGATATGGAGGGCTTGGCCCCGGCTCTGAGGGCATTTCTTCTTAGGATTCTTGGGTTGACTGCCATGGTTAGTTTTTTCGTTACCGCCATCACAATGATCGTGTTAAACCGACAGGTATTACGTCCAGTTCTAAATCTGCGCGCTCATCTTAAGCAAGCAGGTGAGGAGGTGGGTAACCTTCAAGCTCTGATCGCAAACACAGGGCGGCGCGATGAACTCGGTGATGTGATGGAGGTATTTAACGGTATGTTACTGCATATTGGTGAAAACCTGGAAACGATTAAGAAAAACGAGGGTGAGTTGCAGCTAGCACACGACAACCTTGAGTTACACGTTCAAGAACGAACAGAGGCATTGCATCAAGAAGTTCAGGAGCGACGAGAAATAGAACAGCTATTGCGAGACCAAGAGAGCACTCTTTATCAAAGCGCCAACTATGATGAACTGACTGGTCTGCCCAATCGTTTGCTGGGTTTTGATCGATTGCTTCAGGCATTAGAGTACGCCAAGCTGTCTGGCTGTGTTGGCGCTTTAATGTTTATTGATCTTGATGACTTTAAGGAAATTAATGACACCATGGGCCACGGAATGGGTGATCAGTTGTTACGGCAAACTGCTGAACGTTTGTCAAACGCATTGCGTGGTATTGATGGCGCTATTCATTCTGCGGATAAAAAAGGCTCTGTTTTGGTGGGGGCAACATCAAAATCTGCAAGGGAAGATATTGTTGCGCGTATTGGTGGTGATGAGTTCATGGTTGTTTTGCCCGAGATTACCTCAGAGGAGGATGTAGCCGTAGTTGCGGGCCGCTTAAGTGAAGCCTGTTCAATACCATTTTACTTGAACCATCATGAGGTGTTTGTTACGGCAAGCATAGGAATCGCACTATTTCCCAGAGATGGCAATAGCCAACAAGAATTGATGATGAGTGCAGACACTGCGCTGTATTCGGTTAAGGGTTCGGGGCGGAATGGCTACCGTTTTTTTTCGTCAGAGATGCATCATCGCTTGAAAGAACGAATGGAAATCGAGGCGCAACTACGGTATGGATTAGTTAACGAAGAATTTATGATTCATTATCAATTGGTTGTTGATGTTAAAACAAAGCAATTAGTCGGTGTTGAAGCTCTGCTAAGGTGGCATAATTCGCATTTGGGTTGGATGGCACCGGATGAATTTATACATGTAGCTGAAGGAACGGGGCTAATAATACCCATTGGTGAATGGGTGTTAAATGAAGCCTGTAAGGCTGCCAAGCAACTTGAAATAATGGGTTTTCCCATACGCATGGCGCTTAACATCTCTGCCAGACAGTTCCGCGGCGCACACCTTATTGATACGGTTTCAAAAGTGTTGGACGAGGTGGGTTTGTCAGCAGAAAGGTTAGAGCTTGAGATCACCGAGAGCCTTTTGGTTGATGATCAGTCGGAGGTTTTTGATACTATAAATCAGCTACGTAAAATTGGAGTAAGGCTTTCTATTGATGATTTTGGTACTGGCTATTCAGCGCTAAGTTATCTGAGGCGATTTAATGTTAATGCATTGAAAATTGACCGCTCCTTTATATCTGAGATAGAGAATAGTGAGCAAGATGCATCGCTTACTCGAACTATTATTGCTATGGCTAAAAACTTTGATCTTGAGGTTATTGCAGAAGGGGTGGAAAACCAGGCACAGCTTGATTTTCTAACTCTTCATGGTTGTGATTTAGTGCAAGGTTTTTATTTGGGCAGGCCGTCATCATTTGATGAATTGGTCAAGACTTTACAGTGTGGGCAAGTGGTTTGATTTTTAATATGTGTTCACATTAGTAATAAGTTCAAAACATAGTGCTGAAAAACAAGCAAGAATATTGATGGCTTAGCCTGGATTAGGCCGTCGAATAGACAAGGAAGAGTAGGCAGATGAAAGTTGAGTTAAGAGCATTTGAGCTTATAGACATCGATCGCCTTTTGTCGTGGGTAGACTCTAAAGAACTTCTGCTAAATTGGGCAGGGTCTTTTTTTGAGTTTCCACTTACCCGTGATCAATGCCAGTACTATCTAAGTACTTCTCAGGGCCAGTCATCGACCCGTTTGATTTTTAAGGCAATAGAGACAAGCGCTGATGAAGTTTTAGGTCATATAGAGCTTGATGGCCTTGATAGGGAAAACCAGTCTGCGTTTATCTCGCGTGTGCTCGTCGGTGCCAATGCGCAACGAGGCAAGGGGATAGGCCAATTAATTGTTCGCCAGCTTGTTGATGTAGCATTTTCCGAGTTAGGTTTACATCGCCTCGCCGTTGGCGTGTTAGATTTTAATGATGTGGCAATTCGTTGTTATGAGAAATGTGGATTTCAATATGAAGGCCGCTACCGCGATATTATTAAATACGGTGGTCAGTTTCACTCTGTGGTAACAATGAGCCTGCTACGAAGCGAGTGGCGAAGCTTGAAAAGATAAGAATTTTATTTTTCAAGATGAAATCAAAGTCCGTTGGGTATAGCGTAACGTTAAGTAGTCTAAGTTTGGTTTTTACTGGTGGTGCAGAAAATATCTTTACGTTCTCTAATTGTTTGTCAATACAGTGCTTAGCAGATATTTAGGCTACGTTGATAGGTGTGCTGCAATATAAGCGCATCGGCGCTAGCACGATGACGTGTTAAACCTAGCTCTTGAATGACTTTAGTTTTAATTCTCTCCCAATTATCCATTTGTTTTTGGTTGAGAATTTTGGTGAGCGTTTCGACGCGAAATAATGGTGTGTTGTCGACGCTTTCAAATAGCTTGGCAAGCCACGAGATATCTTTTGACCAGCCATCACTGTAGACCGTTTGTCCACGCAGCAATGAATTGAGTCGTTGTGCGACTATGCGCGCATCAGAGCCATATTCAATAAGAGTCCCTTGTGAAATTCCGTGTATCGCTTGTGCTTCCTTTGTCCAATGTGTCCAGTCGTGTTCAGGTTTAAGCAAATAGCATTGCGTGTCACCATTAGGGAAAGCAACACCAACTTCGATAGGGTAGCTGCCAATACCAAAGCCGGATGCTTCAACATCGATGATGATCGCCTGAGGTTCGTTTGAATGATTTGTGTTATAAGGCAAATTATAAGTGATAGCTGAAGTCTTGGTGTTGAGGTTCATGCATCTTCCAATGATGTTGAGTGATAGTGTGGGCGAAATTTGTTTCACACTAAATAGTTATAGATTGTTAGTCAAATTTGAAGATTTTCACCCTAAAAAGTGACTATAGTTGACCTACTATACTTAACTATCGGCCGCTTTGGACGAAATTTTATGGTGTTTGAGGCTGGTATGATAGAAGCCCCATGTTTCTATAGAGTGACAATATGCTAACTAAGGTAAAAATATTCTTTGAGCAACATTTTTCTGTTGCAGCTGAGTCTGCTGATAAAGAGCATGATTTGCGGCTGGCGGCGGCTACGCTATGTGTGGAGGTGATGCGTGCTGACTATGAGGTTCAGCCAGAGGAGCTAGAGTCAGCCTTGTCGTCGCTGCGGGAGTCGTTTAATTTGACTGCTGAGGAGGCGAAAGAATTGCTGGATTTGGCGGAGTCATCAGCAGACCAAGCGTCTTCCTTGCATCCGTTTACCAGTCTGATTAATGCTGAGTATTCCTTACAGCAAAAGACGGATGTTGTTGAAATGTTGTGGCGGGTAGCTTTTTCAGATCAAGAAAAAGACAAGTATGAAGAGCATGTGGTGCGTAAAGTGGCAGAGCTTCTGTACCTTCCACATCAAAATTTCATTCAGGCGCGTCATCGTGCAGAGGCGGCGATTCTGTCACAGGACTAACTCTTTTTGCCTTTATTTTTTTTGGGCTGCAGCTGTTCTAGTCGAGCCTCAACACGTTGAGCGGCTAAGGCGTCTTGCTTATCGGCAAGTTGGGCGGCAATTTTAAGTTGGCCGATAGCGTCAATATTGTTGCCGCTGAGGTGATAGTACTCTGCTAGCGCTTCGTGGGCCTCGATGGTGGCATTGGTCTTGCCCAAGGCTTTTGAAAGCAGCTTGTAAGTCAAAGCGGAACCGGTGTTGCCACGCCGAAGATGCGCTTGTAATAAGTCGCGTGCATCTGAAACTTGCTTGGTCAATATCATGGTTTCAGCATAGAGCAAGGTGATGGCGTGATTGTGCGGGTTAAGTTTAAAACTCTCTGCAAGCAGTGTGAGCGCTTTCGCATCATTATTATCGGCAATTTCAAGTTCAGCTAGTGCGCTGACGTAATGGCTTTGGTCTGGGGATTGCGCTAGCAGTTTATTAAGTAGATCACGCGCTTCGCGGTAATGGCCGCTGTTTGTAAGTGCAAGCGCATAACCATACTGAGTGGCGGTGCGCGCATCTTTTTTATCTGCTTCAGACTTAAATTGACGCAGGTTTCTGTCTTTGTTATCAGCTAATAATACACGCAGACGTGCTTTGATTAACTGGAAATAGTTGCTGTCTTTTCTGCCAACCTCGGTATATTGATCGGCACGCGCACGCGAATCAGCGATACGTGATTGTGTGACGGGATGGGTGCGTAAAAATTCAGGTAATGCACTTTTATTGACACGTGATACCTGTTCCAGACGACTAAAAAAGTCTGGCATGGCGCTCGGGTCTATACCTGCACGTGCAAGAATGGTGATGCCTGTACGATCGGCTTCTTTTTCGTTGGCACGTGTAAAATTAATTGAGGACTGGGCGGAGCCAGCGACGCTTGCCGCTGCGGCGGCTGTTGCCGCTTGTCCGTTGCCGCTGGCGCCTAACAGGATCGCTGCCAGCAGTGCGGCAGTATTCAAGGGCGCTGACTTTGTTCGTGCCTCGATCGCGCGTGCGATATGCCGTTGCGTAATATGCGCGATTTCGTGTGCGAGTACCGAGGCCAGTTCACCCTCATTGCGTGAGGCAAATATCAAGCCGCTGTGTATTCCAATATAGCCCCCAGGCGCGGCAAAGGCGTTAATACTGGCATCCTCAACGATAAAAAATCGATAGGGTTGAAACGGGTCGTCGCTATTTGAAACGAGTGACAAACCCAGAGAGCGTAAATATTGATTAACTTCAGGATCATCAAGAATGGTAACTGATTGTTGCAGTTGGCGATAAAATTGGGCGCCGATTTGGCGTTCATCTGCAGGCGTGAGGATGCTGCCAGCGGTGTCGCCGATATCAGGTAGATTTTCGGCGTAACTATTTAGACCTGCCACCAATCCCAGCAACAATAACAAGCTTGTTACGAGTGGCGGGTAGGTGCGTATTTTATTACATCGTTGTTTTAGCATTGCCAATCTCACTAGTGTGTTGCACTGAAGCATCACAATTCTGCACATTCATGCGTATAATATAGCGGATAACGCTACTAAACCGTGTATCAATGTGTATCACCAAACCATGAAATTTGCCAGATTCATCCAATTAAGCCTTTTATTGCTGTTTTCAGTCTCGATTCTCGGCTGTGAGCCTACTACTGCTGAGCCTGAACATAGCAAAACCTCTGTGCCACGAATTATCATTTCCGGCCTTCGTGATGGACAGTTGCTCGAACAAAGTAATGTGACTATTCAATACGGATTGGTTCCCGCGGCTAAGGGTAATATTGCGGTACTTTACATTGACAATGGTGATCCGCAGCTTTTGCCTGAATTGGCGGGAGAATACGAGCTTACTGGTCTGGAGCCCGGAGTTCATGCTTTACAGATCAAGGAGATGAGCGCTGATTTTGTCGATACTGGTTATTTCGATCAAGTAAATTTTATTGTCCAATAAGGGCGTGTTTTAAGCCCATCCAGCGTTATTTCTTATGAAAATTATTTCTGCAAACCTCAATGGCATACGTGCTGCTGCCCGCAAGGGGTTTTTTGATTGGATGTTGCAACAGGATGTTGATGTTGTCTGCATTCAGGAAACTAAGGCGCAGTTGCATCAATTGACAGACCCGGTATTTTCTCCACAGGGTTATCATAGTTATTTCCATGATGCCGAGAAAAAAGGTTATAGCGGTGTTGCCATATACAGTCGCCACAAGCCCGATAAAGTGATCACGGGCCTTGGTTGGCCTGATGTCGATTGCGAAGGGCGCTATATTCAAGCCGATTTTGGCAAGCTTAGCGTGGCATCGCTTTATCTTCATTCGGGCTCATCGAGTGAAGAAAGGCAGGCGATTAAGTTTGATGTTATGGATCGTTTTATGCCACGACTCAGTGAGATGCAAGGCGACGGCCGTGATTATGTGATTTGTGGTGATTGGAATATCGCACATAAAAAGATCGATATTAAAAACTGGCGCGGTAACCAAAAGAACTCAGGGTTCTTGCCAGAAGAGCGCGCCTGGCTTGATACCTTGTTTGATGAGGTTGGTTTTGTCGACGGTTTTCGCGCGATCAATCAGGAAGAAGAGCAATACACCTGGTGGTCGAATCGCGGTCAGGCCTGGGCCAATAACACTGGTTGGCGTATTGATTACCAGGTGATTAGCCCGGCGCTGGCGGATAAAGTACTTGCGGCGGATATCTACAAGAAAGAGCGATTTTCTGACCATGCTCCCTTAATCCTGGATTACGACTATTCAATTTCCTGATGTGAGCTATTTTTTAGATTTGTGGAATCTTTTTTTAATGCTTGGGTCAATATGTATCATCATTCTTGTGATGTGATGTGATGTGATGTGATCTGCCCTCACTCTGTTTCCATGGGTAATAATCGGTTTTAATGTTGGCTGGCATAGTTGAACAGGAGAGAAGGCTGTTGGTGCAGACTTTGATGGAACCATGAACTACCATGCGTTCTCTGCTGATCTGCTACCTGAGAATGTCGCTGCGGGTATTGCTGTCTAATTGACAGCCTATTAGGCTGCAAGCTAAGCTTAGTCACAAACTGTAATGTTTGATATTTTCGAGCATCACCTTGTTCGGTGGAGCCACTTTATGGATATAGTAATGAAATATTTTGCTATCGCGGTGTTAACACTTGGTCTGTTGGCTTGTGATACTAAGCCTATCGTCAGTTTTATTGATCAGCAAACCTTAGTGGAACGAATTCAAAGTTCTAACGTGCCGGTTATCATCGATRTTCGCTCTGAAAAAGAATATGCTAAAGGSCATGTTCYCGGKGCTAAAAATATTCCCTACAGCCAYCTGGTAAAATTTCTCACAGAGGTTCCGGCTGACAAGAGCGATGATATTGTGCTTTATTGTGAGACAGGTGTTTTTGCTGATAAGGCCATTAGTCTGTTACACAAATCGGGGTGGCAAAATTTGTATCATTTAGAAGGTAATATGCAGGAATGGCGTAAGGCCGGTTTACCGACGGGTTAGCCGTATTTTCGCCACCTTTGTTCGAGTTTTTTTATGATAAGTTTGTTTACAGCACGGTTTGTTGATTATAGATGGCTTGTTTTGATGCTTGGCCGCGTATTGTGTCCTATCTCAGTGCTTATACGGAGAACAGTGCTGCTCGATAGGTTTTTTATCGCTGTATTCAAGGGATAATTACATGAGTCTCGGAATGTTACGAATGAAATTTTGGGCTGTTGCGTTTTTAACGCTTCACCTGAGCGCCTGTAATGCGGGGCCCAGTGTTAAGCAGATCGACCAGCAAGCCCTGACCGACCTGATGCAGAGTAGTAAGGCACCGTTTATCATCGATGTTCGTAGCGAACGGGAATATACCGAATCTCACATTGCCGGTGCTATTAATATCCCTTATAGCCACTTGGTGAAGTTCCTTACAGAGGTTTCTGCAGAAAAAGGCGATGATATTGTGCTTTATTGCGAGGCGGGTGTCCGTTCAGAACAGGCTTTTGACCTGCTGCACAAGGCCGGCTGGCAGAAYCTCTATCATCTGGAGGGCGATATGCGCATATGGCGTAAAGCGGGTCTGCCGACAGCTTAAAGTTAAGGCGCCACCCCTCATCAAGTTTTGCGTATAATAAACCCGTTTCCAGCAAGGCACATTGATTATGGATCGTTTGTTTTCAGCTCGTTATAGCGTTATTGTTGCTATTGTCTTGTTTGCGGCGTTTAGTCGCATGCTGCCCCATCCGCCGAATTTCACTGCAATAGGTGCTATGGCGCTGTTTGCGGGTGCTTTTTTGCCGGTGAGGATAGCCTGGTTATTACCTATTGTGGCAATGTTTATCAGCGACCTTGTTATTAACAATGTGGTCTACGCTGAGCTCTATGGTCAGTTTGTCATAGTCACCCCTGGGGTAGGCTGGTCGATGTTGGCCTTGGCATTGATTACTCTACTTGGTTCTCGTTTGTTAACCAAGGTAACGGGGCTACGTGTGCTCGGTGCGAGCTTATCGGCCTCGGCGATTTTCTTTTTGGTCAGTAATTTAGGATCTTGGTTAGCGCTGGAAATCTACCCGAATACCTTGGCAGGCTTGGTCACTGCCTATATCGCTGCAATTCCGTTTTTTGGCAGCACTGTGCTGGGTGATCTGATTTTTTGTGGTGTGCTGTTTGGTGGTTTTGCCATGGTTTCCAACTACTGGCATTCTCATAGTGCCTCATCAGCTTAGCTAGCAAGCTACTTTTACGTGATTTATTGTACTTTCTACTTGACACTAGAAAGCGTCAGTTAGCGTAAATATGTTCCTTGCAAAGCAGGGCGGATATTTGCGACAATAAAGGTGTATAGATTATATATCTTATATCGTTTTTGGTTGCTATGTTTGTTTAGCAGGGCCGCTGGAACGATTAACTAATGCTTGATTCCCGAGTTTTAAGTATGAACCGGAACTTAGGCTTATAACTTGAGTTGATCGTAAGTACGTCTAGGTCAGCGTGAGTTGAACAGGAGAGAATAGCGATGAGTTTATATGAAAGATTAGGTGGTGAGGCAGCGGTTAGCGCAGCGGTAGATATTTTTTACCGCAAGATGTTGGCGGATGATCGAGTCAGCAGTTTCTTTGATAACACCGATATGGATAAGCAAATAGCCAAACAGAAGGGATTTTTAACAATGGTGTTTGGCGGTCCGAACAATTATACCGGCAAAAATATGCGCGACGCCCATGCGCCTCTTGTTGCGAAGGGTCTTAATGATACGCATGTTGACATTACTATCGAACATTTGGCTTCAACCTTAAAAGAGCTGGGTGTTGCCGATGAAGATATCGCTGAAGTGGCGAGCATTGCTAACAGTGTCAGAGATGATGTTCTGAACCGGTAATAAGTGTCTATGTCATTCAAGCTCTTTTACGAGGGTAACACCTACGCGCTTGAGGATAACAAAAGTGTGCTCGATACCCTGCTGGATCAGGGTATCGATATCCCGCATTCATGCAAATCAGGCGTCTGCCAAAGTTGCCTGGTAGAAGTCGTATCAGGAACGCCGGGGCAGGCATCGCAAACAGGACTGAAGGCGACCTATAAGGCGAAAAACTACGCCATGGCGTGTTGTCTCTACGCGCAGGATGACCTCGCTATTAGACGGCTAAGTGCCAAAGAGAGCGCCGTCACGGCTTCGATTGTAAAAATCGAAGCGCTTAATCACAATGTATTACGGTTATGTGTCAAACTGGGTGAGCCATTTGACGTGATTCCCGGCCAGTATCTGACGCTGATCACCGCAGAGGGATTGGCTCGTAGTTATTCCATCGCTAATCTTCCTGCTGTAGATGGCTATATCGAATTGCATATTCGCGTTTTAGATAATGGTCGCTTAAGTAGCTGGTTGTTAAATCAAGCCAGGCCGTGGATGGAAGTGCAGCTGCGTGGTCCAGCCGGGGAATGTTTCTACGTTGCCGATGACGATGGCTCAAAAGATTTTCCAATGGTGTTAGCGGGCACCAGCACAGGTCTGGCTCCGTTGTACGGGATTGTTCGGGATGCCTTATACCAAGGTCATCAAGGCAGCATTGATTTGTTTCATGGCGCTTTGCAAGCAGAAGACTTGTATTTGATGGATGACCTGCAGGCTTTATCGCAACAGTATGAACAGTTCAGCTACATACCATGTGTGCTTAAGGGAATCGAAGGTGATTTTTATACTGTCGGTGATATACAGCAGTTAGTTACCGATCATATTGCAGACAAAAAAGATGCGCATGTCTATCTATGTGGTGCCCCCGAGCTGGTCAATAGTCTGAAAACGAAAATATTTTTGGCAGGAATTGCCTCAAAGCATATCTATCATGATGCCTTTTTGCCAAGCAAGTAATTGTTGGGTGTGGCAAGGCACGTTTTAGGTGGGCAAAACAGCGATATAATGTGCACTGCGGTATAGAGTATTCTCTTTGAGTATGGTGGTTTACTTTTGTGCTGCGTTCACAATAAGCTGAGCCCTAATTACAATAATAAAGCCTAAATCTGAGCCTGGAACAGCCCCTATCTCCCTATTCCTACATTTTCATAGTAAATATCCTACAGACAAATTTTATTGAGTTCGCTATACTCTTCCAAAATATACAACATACAACCCTATTTTTAAAGCTATCATTATTATTGGATATTAGGAGTTTCAGGAAAGCAGGAAAGCAGGAAAGCAGGAAAAATTTTGAATAAAATTCAACCTGAAAGTCGGTTTATGGTGACGGTCAGCTGTTAGATTAAAAAAATAAACTTCTACAAATAATGGGTGGCAATTATGTTTCGTACCATATCAACGACACTTGAGCATTTAACACACGGTCTACTCCTTTTTGCCATTGTGGCATTAACTGCTTGTGGCGGTGGTAGTGGTAGTGGTCCCAGCCCCAGCCCCGGTGGTGTTGACGATAGCCCAGACACCACGCCGCCGACGGCGATCATTAACTTCCCGCCGCCACAATCGGTGACCGAGGGTAGCAGCATTACCGTGCGCGGTAGCGCTAGTGATACCGGTGGATCGGGACTGTCGGTGGTACGTGTCAACGGTTTGGATGTCACTACCAGTGATAACTTTGCCAATTGGGAGGTCGCCGTACCCGTTGTGGGCACTACCACACTCACCGTTGCAACCACTGATATTGCTTCTAATAGTAATATGGCTGCCGCGACGGCAACCATTACCCGACAACAAGTGAATTTCTTTACTCCAAGCGCTTCGGTGGTCGACAGCGCGAATAACCGCGCTCTGGTGGTGGACAGCTTCTTGGGTGCCGTTGTAGCCGTTGATTTGTCCACGGGTCTGCGCACGATCCTGTCAGATAGCAGCACGCCGACTGCGGACAATTCGTTTAGCGCTCCAGAAGGCATCACGCTTGACAGCGCGAATAACCGCGCCCTGGTGCTAGACTTTGACTTGGCTGGCATTGTGGCCGTTGATTTGGCCACGGGTGCGCGCACGATCCTGTCAGATAGCAGTACGCCGACTGCGGACAATCCGTTTAGCACTCCAAACGGCATCACGCTTGACAGCGCGAATAACCGCGCCCTGGTGGTAGACGCTGGCTTGGATGCCGTTGTGGCCGTTGATTTGGCCAGCGGTGCGCGCACGATCCTGTCAGATGACAGCACGCCGACTGCGGACAATCCGTTTAGTCGTCCAGGAGGTATCACGCTTGACAGCGCGAATAACCGCGCCCTGGTGGTGGACAGTTTCTTGAATGCCATTGTGGCCGTTGATTTGGCCACGGGTGCGCGCACGATCCTGTCAGATGACAGCACGCCGACTGCGGACAATCCGTTTCGCTTTCCAGGAGGTATCACGCTTGACAGCGCGAATAACCGTGCCCTGGTGGTAAACGATGGTTTGAATGCCGTTGTGGCCGTTGATTTGGCCAGTGGTGCACGCACGATCCTGTCAAATAGCAGCACGCCGACTGAGGACAATCCGTTTAGCTCTTCAGGAGGTATCACGCTTGACAGCGCGAATAACCGTGTCCTGATGGTAGACGGCGTATTGGATGCCATTGTGGCCGTTGATTTGGCCACGGGTGCGCGCACGATCCTGTCAGATAACGACACGCCGACTACGGACAATGCGTTTAACTTTAGCATTCCAAATGGCATCACGCTTGACAGCGCGAATAACCGCGCCCTGGTGGTAGACGCTGGTTTTGGCTTTACAGCCCCAGAGGTTAACTTGGCTGCCGTTGTGGCCGTTGATATCGTCAATGGACAGCGTGTGATTTTTTCTCGTTAAGTCTTGATTAATATCGTATCGCTCAAAGCGAGCATTGGCTTAGCCAATAAATAAAAGGATCCTAGCATTAGGATCCTTTTTATTGAAAGGAACTATTGGGTTAGTTTGCGTAGAATTTTAATATACAGGGCGATCAAGGTGACTTTATATTTATTGGGCCGTATCAGACTCATCGTCTGATGAGTTGAATGAGCTTTTATCGAAGTTAGAAGTTAGTTTAGTAATGAACTTGTAAATGGGGTGGTTTACTTTAATCAAGGGGCTAGGGGCGTTCTCAATTTACAAAGCTATACTGCCGGGCCTGTTTTGTTGTCCAGCAAGGCAGAGCGAGCGCCGTGTAGTTACACTACATAAGCGAGTGACGACGTGCCCGCAGGGTAAACGCGGCTGGACAACAAAACAGGCCCGGCCTTTCAGTTGTGCCTGAAAACACGCCAAGCTGCGTTGTTCGTCGTTCATTTGGAGTAACCAAACCTCTCTTCTCTCGCCTTGCCTGGCGTTTTTTCAGGCGCAACAGTATAGTTTTATTAATGGAGAACGCCCCCTAGGTTCTGTTGTGAAATTTATTTCAACCATTGAAGAGCTGCGGCGAAGTGGAGGAAGGCTTGAAATCTTGATGCCATTTTTTCAAAGCGGGAGAAT
>NVRF01000014.1 GCA_002400775.1 Gammaproteobacteria bacterium | reverse complement strand
TTTTCCATGTGAAAGACACATTTCTTGCAAACTATTTTACCTCTATTGCTCGCTTATTTCCTTAAAATTAAGGACTTAGGTATTCTTCAGGGACGACTAGGTAGTGAGCATACTTGTCAACAATAAAAACTTATCTGCCATAAGAGGGTATTGCAAAAGTCCCCTTTCCTGCCGGGAGAGGGCTAGGGTGAGGGTGCAACAGAGATAAAGCAAAGGTGTTGGTCTGAAGGGGGCGGTCTTTTTTCCGAGCCTGTGCTTATCATTGTTAAAAGGATCGCTTTACTGAGAATTCGGCTAGTGCCAGCAATGCTTGCCGGTAAGGTGTGTCGGGTATATCCGCCAATGCCTTGCTGGCTTTGGCGGCCTCTTTTGCGGCGCAATCGGCAGTGTAGGTGATGGCACCAGTTGATTTAATCGCGGCAATAATAGCCGGCATATTGTCGCGACCGCTGTTTTCGATGGCATCGCGGATGATGGCGGTTTGTTCTTTATTGCCAGTGTTCATGGCGTATATCAAGGGTAGTGTCGGCTTGCCTTCGGCTAAGTCGTCACCAATGTTTTTGCCAAGCTCTTTAGAGGTGGCGCTGTAATCGAGCACGTCATCGATAAGTTGAAAGGCAGTACCCAGATGTATGCCGTAGTCGGCCATGGCTTGTTCGGTTTTGGTGTCTGAGCCGGTGAGCACAGCGCCGAGTTGGGTCGCGGCCTGGAACAATTTAGCGGTTTTGGAGCGAATAACTTCTAAATAACGCGCTTCGGTGGTGTCTGGGTCATTACAATTTAATAGCTGCAGCACCTCACCTTCAGCAATAGTGTTGGTCGCATGGGCAAGAATTTCCATGATGCGCATGTCGCCTACTTCAACCATCATTTCAAAGGCGCGGGAATAGAGAAAGTCGCCCACTAACACGCTGGCTTCATTACCCCAGAGGGCGTTGGCAGTTTCCTGGCCACGGCGCATTTCCGAGGCGTCAACGACATCGTCATGGAGTAGGGTGGCGGTGTGAATAAATTCGATAATGGCGGCGATTAGCTGGTGTTTTTGGCCTTGGTAGCCAAGCGCGCCAGCGGCCAGGAGTGCCAACTGAGGGCGCAGGCGTTTGCCGCCGCTATTAATGATGTATGCACCAAGTTGATTGATTAGCGCGACATCAGAGCTTAGGCGCAGACCAATAAGTTGGTTTACAGCCTGCATATCCTCAGCTATCAGGGCGTGAGCTTTGTCTAGTGCTATCATTGTTGGGAGTTACTGAATGGGCTGTTGAGAGTCACCGATGTTAACCAATGTGACAATCATTGTGTTAAGAAATTGACGTGAAGAATAGCACAAGATACAATGCTCGGCTTAATTTTGCATATATAGGGATCGATACTGTGTCATACGCGGTGATCAAAACGGGCGGTAAACAATACCGCGTCGCTGAAGGCGATATCGTTGAAGTAGAGAAGATTGTAGCGGACGAGGGCGATAACGTCGACCTTGGAGATGTTTTAATGGTAGTTGATGGCGAAAAGGTCATCGTTGGCGCGCCGTATATCGAAGGCGCCAAGGTTACCGTTAAGGTGTGTAAGCACGCTCGCGGCGCAAAGATTCGCATTATCAAGTTTCATCGTCGTAAGCACTACCGTCGTCAGGCTGGCCATCGTCAGCATTTTACCCAAGTAGAAGTAACAGGTATTAGCGCCTAGTTTCTTATAGTTTAAGCGTTCGGAGAGAGAAGAATGGCTCATAAAAAAGCAGGCGGTAGTAGTCGCAACGGTCGCGATTCAGAGTCTAAACGACTTGGCGTTAAGCGTTATGGCGGTGAAGTTATCAGTGCAGGCAGCATTATTGTGCGCCAGCGTGGTACACGCTTTCATCCAGGCACCAATGTTGGTCTTGGACGTGACCACACCCTGTATGCCAAGATCAATGGTCGCGTTACCTTTGTTAGAAAAGGTCCGGAGCTACGCCAATTTGTGAGTGTGGTCGCTGACTAGTGCAGGTCGTCCCCCATTTTATAACTTAATAATGGCCCTATTTTTCACCATGCAGCGTTGCTCGTTGTCGCCATAGGCCCACTATGACTCCGCCTCGCCTAGTAAAAAATTGGGCTCATTCTAATGTTACAAAACGAGTGACGACCTACACTAATCATTGTTCGCCTAGCTGCGTTATCAATCGTTTATGTAGGTTAACTACACTACACTCCTTCAGCGATGATTGAAATACTGTTAATAGGCCTTGGGGTCGCCCACAAATTTGAATAAAAAACCCCGTCCAGGACGGGGTTTTTTATTTGTGAATTTAAAAAAGTATAATGGGCCAGGGTCGGCGCTGAAAATAAGCGTATCAACACGTGTCGCAGCCCCCATTATTTTTAGTGTATTTGGCTTCCGGTAGAGTAAAATTGAAAATACAGTAAAGGCTGTTAGGCTATCCTCAAATGAAATTCGTCGACGAAACCACGATTAAAGTACAGGCAGGCAAGGGCGGTGATGGCTGTCTCGGTTTTCGCCGTGAAAAATATATTCCCTTTGGTGGSCCCGATGGTGGTGATGGCGGCGATGGTGGCTCGATTTATCTGGTTGCCGACGTTAATTTAAACACCTTGGTCGACTTTCGTATGCGACGTCAGTTTAAGGCGGCGAATGGTGAGCAAGGTCGCGGTCAAAATTGTACCGGTGCGGCGGGTGACGATATTGATATTCGTGTACCTGTTGGTACTATGATTACTGATGAAGGTACGGATGAGATTATCGGCGATATGACAGCTAATGGTCAGCGTCTGTTGGTGGCTAAAGGTGGTTTTCATGGCCTTGGTAACACGCGTTTTAAGAGCAGTATTAATCGGGCGCCACGCCAGACGAGCAAGGGCACGCCGGGTGATGTGCGAACACTGCAATTAGAGTTAAAGTTACTGGCGGATGTGGGTTTATTGGGCTTGCCGAATGCCGGTAAATCGACTTTGATCCGCGCCGTTTCGGCGGCGCGTCCGCGTGTTGCAGATTATCCGTTTACCACGCTCTATCCAAATCTTGGTGTGGTGTCTGTCGACACCTACAAAAGCTTTGTTATTGCTGATATTCCGGGCATTATTGAGGGTGCCGCGGAGGGTGCTGGTTTAGGTATTCAATTTTTAAAACATATCAGCCGCACTCGTATCTTGTTGCATTTGGTGGATATTGGTAGCGTWGAGACGGTTGAGCAGGCGATTGCCGATATTCGCACGATTGAAAATGAGCTGGTGAAGTACAACGAGGAGCTTGGMGGTCGTGAACGTTGGCTGGTATTRACCAAAACCGACTTATTGCTCGATGAAGAAGTAGATGAAAGACGCGATCAGGTCAAGCAAGCACTGAAGTGGGAAGGGCCTTTGTATACCGTTGCTGCCATTAGCAAAGAGGGTACACGACAGTTAACTTTTGATTTGATGGCGGTGATAGAAGAGGCTAATCGGCAAAGGAATGAGTCAGAAGAAGCGGGATCTCACTAATATTACCGCGCGTCAAAGTTTGGCGAATGGCAAGCGTTGGGTCGTTAAGATTGGCAGTGCCCTAATTACCAATGATGGCCGAGGTCTCGATCATGTCCGCATCGACAGCTGGATTGATCAATTAGCTGCTTTACGTAAGCGAGGTATCGATGTCGTTGTCGTTTCGTCAGGAGCTGTTGCTGAAGGCATGCAGCGACTGGGTTGGCAGCAACGGCCACATGCCTTGTTTGAGCTACAGGCGGCAGCGGCTGTGGGCCAAAGCGGTTTAGCCGAAGTCTACGCACGTGGTTTTCAGCGCCATGCATTGCATGTGGCACAAATCCTGTTAACTCATGATGACCTGTCCGATCGTAAACGTTACCTCAACGCGCGTTCAACATTGAAAACCCTGCTTGATCTGGGCGTGATTCCGGTTGTGAACGAGAACGACACAGTGGTGACCGAAGAGATCCGCTTTGGAGATAACGATAGCCTGGCGGGTATGGTCGCGAATTTAATCGAGGCCGATGCATTGCTGATTCTTACTGATCAATCCGGCCTTTGTACTGCTGATCCTCGCACGCACTCCGACGCCAAACTCATTGCCGAAATCGCTATTGATGATCCTCAACTCGACACCATGGTTAAACCGGGTGCGGGTGCATTGGGTCGTGGCGGCATGGTGACGAAGTTACGTGGTGCTCGCCTGGCTGCACGTTCAGGCGCGATGACGGTGATTGCGGGTGGGCGTGAGCCTGATGTAATTCAAAGGGTGTTACAGGGGGAGTCTCTGGGTACCTTGCTGATGCCTGTACAAGAGCCTGTGGCAGCGCGAAAGAGTTGGCTTGCGGGTCATTTGCAAGTAAAAGGGTCTTTGGCGCTGGATGATGGTGCGGTGAAAGTATTACGTGAGCACGGTAGCAGCTTGTTAGCGGTTGGTGTGACCGCGGTAGAGGGTGGTTTTGTTCGTGGTGACGCGGTTGAATGTGTCGACGCCAAGGGTAAACGGATTGCCCTGGGCTTGATTAACTATCATGCCGATGAGGCGAGTCAGATTAAAGGTATCGCCAGCGATAAAATCGAGCAGGTGCTCGGATACGTCGACGAACCGGAATTGATTCATCGCGATAACTTGGTGCTGGTTTAAGGGAGCAACCTCAACTAGATTAGATTGAAGTTTTGCTGCTGAACACCCTGGCTTTAAATAAGCCAGGGTGTTCAGCAGCACGCTTACATTGCGCGAATGTGACCGTTCAGGCGGCTCTTATGGCGAGCAGCCTTATTTTTAGCAATAATCCCTTTACCTGCCAGGCTGTCGATAGTAGGGACAGCAGCTTTATAGGCAGCTTCAGCTTTGTCTTTTTTGCCAGCATCGATGGCGTAAATGACTTTCTTAATTGCAGTGCGTAGCTCTGAACGCTGGGCAGAGTTTTGGCTGCGGCGTTGTTCAGATTGACGTGCACGTTTCCTAGCTTGGGCAGAGTTAGCCAAGGTATTACTCCAAAAATTATTTTCGAGCCGAATATTATCTATACCAGGCGGCCATGTGTCAATCATTACGTTCACTTTAATGTCAGAAGCTGCGAAGATTGAGAGTGCGCGGTACACTTATGCAATGATACTTCAAGGGCTTGCCGCCGTTTCGTGAGCAAAGGTTTACTTAAATCCTCCGTTAGCGTTAGCGCTATGACGTTTTTGTCGCGCATACTCGGTTTTGTCCGGGACGTGATAATTGCGCGAATTTTCGGCGCCAGCTTGGTCGCCGATGCTTTTTTTGTCGCCTTTAAGATCCCCAATTTTTTGCGTCGACTGTTCGCTGAAGGCGCATTTTCTCTGGCTTTTGTTCCGGTTTTTTCTGAATACAAAACGCAGCGTGAAGAAGCCGATGTCAAGCGTTTAGCCGATGGCGTTGCGGCGTCACTGGGCTTGATATTGTTAGTGGTGACGGTCATCGGCGTTATTGCCGCGCCGGTACTGGTCACTATTTTCGCGCCGGGCTTTATTGGCAATGAGGGTAAGTTTGAATTGGCAGTGGATATGCTGCGTATTACTTTCCCTTATATCTTTTTTATCTCATTAACCGCATTTGCTGGCAGCATTCTCAATAGCTATGGCCGTTTTGCGATACCGGCCTTTACGCCTGTCTTGCTTAATATCTCATTGATCTTTGCGGCCATTGTATTGGCGCCCCATTTTGATCGGCCTATCATGGCGTTGGCCTGGGGGGTGTTTATTGCGGGTGCTGCGCAGTTATTGTTTCAGCTGCCGTTTCTGGCGCAGATCAGAATGCTACCGCGGCCGCGACGTGGAGCTGACGCTGAGGGTGTCAGCCGCATAAAAAAAATGATGTTGCCGGCGCTGTTTGGTTCGTCGGTGGCACAGATTAATTTATTGCTTGATACCTTGATTGCATCGTTTTTGGTGACGGGCAGCATTAGTTGGTTGTATTACTCTGATCGCCTGGTTGAATTCCCGCTGGGTGTGTTCGGCGTTGCCTTGGCTACGGTGATTTTGCCAAGGTTATCTCAACAGCACACGCTGGCATCACCGCAACAGTTTTCACAGACCCTGGATTGGGCTTTGCGCTGGGTTGTGATCATTGCCCTACCGTCGACAATGGGTTTAATGCTGCTGGCCGAGCCTATGTTGGTGACACTTTTTCAATATGGGGCGTTTAATGAGCATGATGTCACCATGGCCGGGAGAAGTTTGCTTGCGTATTCGTTGGGCCTGGGTGCCTTTATTATGATTAAAATATTAGCGGCGGGTTTTTATTCTCGCCACGATATGAAGACGCCAGTGAAGATTGCTGTTATCACCATGGCGGTCAATATGGTGATGAATATTATTTTGGTTTTTCCGCTGGCGCATGCCGGGCTGGCGTTAGCAACGTCGTTATCAGCATGGTTGAACGCGGGGTGGCTGCTTTATCTGTTGCGTCGCGACGGGATTTATCAGTCTCGCTCCGGTTGGCAGTGGCTTTTGCTGCGCACGTTTATGGCGACGCTGTCTATGGCGGTTGTCTTGTTCTTTTTGGTTCCGGCCTTGTCAGATTGGGTCGGCAAGCTTTGGTATGAACGAGGTATAGCTTTGTCGCTATGGTTATTGTTGGGCGCGGGTGTGTACTTGGCATCACTGTTTCTTTTTGGTTTACGCTGGCGTCATGTGTCGAATGAAACACTACACTAGTGAGTAATCGGTGCTGAAGTTGATTAGGGGGATGGCCGGGCTGCGCCAGTGGTCTGGTGCCAGCGTGGTCACTATTGGCAATTTTGATGGCGTTCATTGCGGCCACCAAAAAATGTTAAAGCGGCTGTGCGAAAAATCGCGCGAGCTGGGTTTGCCTTCTGTGTTGGTGACGTTTGAGCCTTTGCCGCATGAGTTTTTCGCCGCGGATAAAGCGCATGCTCGTTTGATGAGCTTGCGCGAGAAACTGCAATATTTGTCTGCCAATACCGATCTTGATGCGGTGTTATGTCTGGTCTTTAATCGGGCTTTATCCGGGCAACCGGCAGAGCATTTTATTAGCGAAATAGTGCTTGATGGCTTATCGGCAAAGTATGTTTTGCTTGGTGATGATTTTCGTTTTGGCCATCAACGTACCGGTGATTATAAGCTGTTACAGAACCTGTCTGCGGCAGGTGGTTTTGAGGTGGAGGCGATGGCCAGCATCAATGTCGGTGCGGTGCGGGTTAGCAGTACCGGGGTGCGAGTTGCATTGGCGCAAGGTGATCTCGCTCAAGCGCAAAGTCTGCTTGGCCGTCCCTATCGTTTGTCCGGCCGAGTAGTAAAAGGTGATCAACTCGGCAGAACCTTGGGCTATCCCACGGCCAATATTCATCTGCGTCGCCAGCATTTACCTTTGTCGGGTGTTTTTGCGGTGTTTATGCATGGGCTTGGTGAGTGTGTCTATCAAGGTATGGCGAATATCGGCTGGCGACCAACAGTGGGTGGTCGTGAACTACGTTTTGAGGTGAATCTGCTCGATTTCGATGAAGATATCTACGGCCGCCATGTCGAAATCGATTTTGCTGCGAAGTTGCGAGATGAACAGCGTTTTGATTCATTGGATGATTTAAAGGCGCAGTTAGCTGCAGATGAAAGTGCTGTGCGTGAATATTTTTTCAGGGCTGGTTTTTAAATTCAGGCTAATTCGGGTAATTAGCTAGCCGCAAGGCGGCATATCATCGATAATGGATGGTTTTTCAAGCATAAAGTGTCCTGTCAGTAATGAGTGAATATAAAAACACACTAAATCTTCCTAAAACTGCGTTCCCTATGAAGGCGAATCTGGCCCAGCGTGAGCCTGAACGGCTAAAACGTTGGCAGGAGGATAATCTCTATGCGCAAGTACGAGAGGCTTGTCAGGGCCGGCCACGTTACGTGCTGCATGATGGGCCACCCTATGCCAATGGCGAAATTCACATTGGTCATGCAGTTAACAAGATTCTGAAAGACATTATCGTTAAGTCAAAGACCTTAAGCGGTTTTGATGCCGATTATGTGCCGGGTTGGGACTGTCACGGTTTACCTATTGAGTTAATGGTAGAAAAGAAAATTGGCAAGGCGGGTCATAAAGTTGATGCCAGGACATTTCGCCAGGCTTGTCGTGATTATGCTGCCAAGCAGGTAGATAAACAGCGCGAAGATTTTATTCGCTTAGGTGTTGTCGGCGATTGGCAAAACCCGTATCGGACGATGGATTATAAGTTTGAAGCCGATATCGTTCGCACTTTGGGCAAGATCATTAAGGCTGGCCATGTCAGTCAAGGTTTTAAGCCGGTTTACTGGTGTATGGATTGTGCTTCGGCATTGGCTGAGGCTGAGGTTGAATACCAGGATAAGCAATCACCTGCCATTGATGTCAAGTTTGGCTTTGTGGATATTGACGCATTTTGGCAGGCATGCAGCGTGTCTGCGCCGGGGGATGAAAAAGTATCGTCCGTTATCTGGACGACCACCCCTTGGACTTTGCCTGCTAACCAGGCAGTTTGCCTGCATCCGGACGTTGATTATTCTGTGGTGGAGATCAAAGCTGGCGAGGGAGTGGAATATTTGTTGTTGGCCGAGGCTTTGTTGGAATCGGCTTTAGAGCGCTATGGTGTAAAACAGCATAAGCTTATCGCCAGCGTTAAAGGTCAGGTGCTCGAAGGCTTAAAGCTTGCGCATCCATTTTATGATCGACAAGTGCCGGTTGTACTTGGCGATCATGTTACGACGGAAGCTGGCACTGGCGCTGTGCATACGGCCCCGGGCCATGGTCAGGACGATTATATTGTCGGCCTGAAATACGGTTTAGCCGTTGATAACCCCGTTGCGGGCAGCGGGGTGTTTGTTGAAGGTACTGAATATGTTGCAGGTCAGCATGTTCTCAAAGCCAATGCTTTGGTGGTTGATTTGCTTGCGGAGCGTAAGGCCTTGCTGCATCACGTTGCCATTACTCATAGCTACCCGCATTGCTGGCGTCATAAGACACCATTGATATTCAGGGCAACGCCGCAGTGGTTTGTCAGCATGTCCAAAAATGGCCTGCGTGATCGTGTCATGCAAAGCATTGATACGGTTGAGTGGTTGCCAGGCTGGGGCAGGTCACGCATTGAATCAATGGTGAAAAATAGACCAGACTGGTGTATCTCGCGTCAGCGCACCTGGGGTGTGCCGATTGCATTATTCATCGACAAAGAAAGTGGAGCCCTGCATCCTGATACTCAAAAACTAATAGAGCAGATTGCGGTGCGTATCGAAGGCAGTGGTATCGACGCCTGGTTTGATCTGACGCCAGCGGATATGGGGGTTGATGAAAGTCGTTATGACAAAGTAACGGACACCCTGGATGTCTGGTTTGACTCGGGTGTTACCCATCAGGCAGTTTTGGGTCAACGCGATAGTCTGCCATTTCCCGCAGATTTGTATCTGGAAGGTTCTGATCAACATCGAGGTTGGTTTCAGTCATCATTATTGACCTCGGTGGCGATACATGGTGATGCCGGTGCGGATGCCTGTTATGGCGCGCCGTATAAAGCTGTGTTAACACATGGTTTTACGGTTGATGCCAAGGGCATGAAAATGTCCAAGTCCAAGGGTAATGTCGTCGCCCCACAAAAGGTAATGAACCAATTGGGTGCTGATGTCTTGCGTCTCTGGGTGGCCGCGACGGACTACACGGGTGAGATGACCGTCTCTGATGAAATTCTTAAGCGCACTTCTGATGCCTACCGTCGTATGCGTAACACCGCACGTTATTTATTATCTAATCTGGATGGTTTTGATCCTGTAGAACATAGTGTGGCGATCGACGATATGGTGGCATTGGATCGCTGGGCGGTCGAGATGACACAGGTCGTACAAGATGATGTGATTAATGCCTATGAGCACTTTGAGTTTCATCGTATTTATCAACGTGTACATAATTTTTGTGCGAACGAGCTCGGTAGCTTATATCTCGATATTACTAAAGATCGTCAGTACACCACGCAGGCCGACAGTCATGCGCGCCGCTCGGCGCAGACAGCAATGTTTCATATCGCTGAGGCCTTGTCGCGTTGGCTGGCGCCTATTCTGAGTTTTACTGCCGATGAGTTATGGCAGTTTCTTCCCGGCACGCGCGCGCAAACGATTTTCACTGAAACGTGGTACGACTTACCCAAGGCGACCAAGGCTGCGCGCATTAGTGATACACAGTGGCAGCAAATATTTTCTGCGCGCGCGGCGGTGGCGAAACGTCTGGAGGAATTGCGTGTTGCCGGTGATATTGGTTCATCGCTTGATGCTGTAGTGGATGTGTATTGCGAGGGTGAGCTGCAAACCTCATTGCTAGCGGTTGGGGATGAGTTGCGTTTTGCGTTGATTACTTCCAATGCAACCGTGTCTGCGATGAGCGATTCGCCTGCTGCGGCAGTTGTTGCCGAGCTTGCAGATATGCCGCTTAAAATTTATGCGTTAGCGTCAACACATGATAAATGCGAGCGCTGTTGGCATCGTTGTGCCGATGTGGGGGCGAGTGCGCTGCATCCAACCCTGTGCGGGCGTTGTATTGAAAACATTGATGGAGACGGCGAGCAACGTCGTTATTTTTAGTATCGCTTATGAAATTTCCATTTAAATTAGGTTTGCTTATTGCCGCTGTGGTGGTGGTTGTAGATCAGATCACGAAGGTATGGGCCTTAAATGTGCTCAAACTTTATGAGCCTGTAGCCGTATTGCCGGGGTTGAATATGAGCTTGGCATATAACCCCGGCGTTGCCTTTAGTATGTTTGATGAGTCTGGCGATATGGGCCGTTGGTTGTTGTCTGCGTTGGCCATTGTTATCAGTCTTGTTTTGCTGGTATGGTTGTGGCGCCTGCAACGAAACGAAAAATTGCTCGCTACTGGTCTGGGTTTTGTGCTCGGTGGCGCTGTGGGTAATGTGATTGACCGAGTTCAGTTAGGCTACGTTGTTGATTTTGTCGATGTTTATTATCAACAATCGTATTGGCCAGCGTTTAATGTTGCTGATGCAGCGATTACGCTGGGTGCAATATTATTGGTTTGGGATGCCCTGTTTAGTAAACGTAAAGATGCGGCCTAGCGTGGCTAAGGCTATCAGGATAATACTGTGAAAATAATTCTTGCTAACCCGCGTGGTTTTTGTGCCGGGGTAGATCGTGCAATAGAAATTGTTGAGCGTGTGCTCGCTTTGTATGGCGCACCGATTTATGTGCGTCATGAAGTGGTACACAATCGCTATGTCGTTGAAGGCCTTCGCGAAAAAGGCGCGGTTTTTGTAGAAGAATTGGACGAAGTGCCAGATGGTGCCACCGTTATTTTCAGCGCGCATGGTGTGGCTAACGCCGTGCGTGAAGAAGCTAGGCGACGTGAGTTACGTGTGTTTGATGCTATCTGCCCATTGGTGACCAAGGTTCATGTTGAAGTGGCGCGCTATGAGAAAGAAGGGCGTGAATGCATACTGATTGGCCATGAAGGGCACCCGGAGGTCGTTGGTACTATGGGGCAATATCGTCGTGCTGATACGGGTGGAATGTATCTGGTTGAAACTGTTGATGATGTTCGAAATCTCAAAGTTAAAAACCCTGACATATTGGCTTTTGTCACACAAACAACTTTATCTGTCGATGACACGGCTGAGATTATTGACGCGCTGCGTGAGCATTTCCCGAATATTATTGGCCCGCGTAAAGATGATATTTGTTATGCGACACAAAACCGTCAGGATTCGGTGAAAATGTTGGCGGAAAAAAGTGATCTTGTATTGGTGGTGGGTTCAAAAAATAGTTCCAACTCTAATCGATTGAAAGAGATGGCGAGTTTAAGTGGCGTTGAAGCCTATTTGATTGACGGTCATGACGACGTTAAGCAAGAATGGCTTAAAGGCAAGCAGGCAGTGGGCATTACTGCCGGAGCCTCTGCACCTGAAGTTTTAGTGCAGAATGTCATTAACCGTTTGAAAGAATTGGGTGGCGGATCGGTTGAGGATTTAGATGGTCGCCCCGAGACAATTACATTTTCTTTGCCGAAGGTATTACAGTCGGTACGTGTGGAAACTGCCTAACAGATTTTTGCCTGCCTTCTACCTTCTGCGTTTACGATTTAGTGTTTACTACCTGGGCCAGCCGTCTTCGGTTGTTGTGCCGTTTATATGTTCCCTGTTACCAGTTTCGTCCAGAGTGAAGGTGACGTCATTCGCCATTGCGCCACCTGCTATTGGCATGGCTTGAATGGTAAATGAGCTATTGTCTTGCACAGTAATACTGAGATTATAGTATTTGGTATTCCCCTCCAATGGAGCTTGATTGGGGAAAATGCCTGCATCGCCTAATGCGGCGCCTGCATAACCAGGTGGAGTTTGATCGATATAATATTCCTGCAATCTTGCCGCAAGCTCAATGAGGGCGGTTTGCGCGTCGGCTCGCCGTGATTTATTGATCTGTTCAACATAACTGGGGTAGGCGATGGCTGCTAAAATCCCCACAATGGCGACGACAATCAACACTTCAATCAGAGTGAATCCTTTTATTTTATTGGCAATAATGTTGCGCATCGTGGTTATGGCTCCAGCTCCACCCAGGTACGTCTGCCGAGGGTGAAATTAGGCCCCAGGGTACGATTGCTTTGCACGCTTTCTGTTGAAATTTCGGTAAAGTTGGGGCCGTTGCGGCGAGCTAACTCGTCTCTAACGGATCCTATAAAGTCGATGGCCTGGTTTCTGTCTCTACGTAATTTATTTAAATCTCCCAGCAGTGCGTCCAGCGTCGCCTGGTCTTGTCCATCAGCTATGGCGGCATCAATTGCCTGTTGGCGTCGATCCAGCTCCAGAGATTCCTGGAATAGCCGATCATCAAATGCTGCGGTCTCTGTAAAAACGCCAAGACAGATATCAGCAAATCGTTGCGGGCAGGCGCCAAAGTCGGGTACGAATAAGCCATTGATTAATGCGGTGTCGGTATTGTCTGTCACCACGGCAATGGTTGCTTGTGAACGTATGCCGTCACCCAACATAAGTCCCATGGCGATGGCTTCCTGGGATGTTGAGCCTTGGGGATGGCTTTGATCATTATCGGCATTATCGAGCACGCCATCGCCATTGAGGTCGAGAATGGTCATGATTGGCGCGCCACCATTATTAAAAGCGGGCTGGGTAAGCCAGTTTTGCGGCTCAGTGGTGCTTGTCGGGTTAGGGTTGTAGGAGGATATTTGTACTCGGCCGGCGCGTGTTTGGGGTTCGGTTAAAAAGCGTTCCCCCGCTGGGGCGTCTATGCGCCATGCACGATTGCGGCCTTCGCCGTCTTCGCCGTCGCCAATAAAGTTTATAGGCAGGGCAGTGTCTGTTCTGAAAAGTTGAGGTGGTGTCGATGGAAAGCTTACCTCGGTTAACGTCTGTTGCAGTGCGTTTAGCGCGGGGGATGCCGGGCTGATATCATCATCAATAACGCCGTAGATACTTTGCACCGTGTTACTGTTTAAATCCGCAGGGGTGAAAGCACGGCCGGTACCTGCATAGACAAAGAAGCCACCAGACGCTATGCCTTCCGCAACATCGGGTGGAGCAATGATGGGTTGGGTTTCGCCCAGAGCAAGCAGTGGCTCGCCGTTAAATGCGACAGCCCAGTTCGCGCTATTATCTGTATCCGATAAATCAAACTTCCACAGGTTGCCGTTGATATCACCGGCATAGGCGGTATCGGCAAGGCCATCGTTATCGCTGTCGATCAAAGAGGGGCTGGACAAGCCATTAGGGTCTGTAGCGTTGCCACGGTCGCCAGCTTCAAGGTTAAATGCAATGTTGCCGGTCGCGATATCGATAATGAGTAGTTTTGCAGCACCATTACTGCTGTTGTAGCCATTGCCGACAATGGCATACCAGTTGTCGTCGCTTAAGCGTGTGATGGTGGGTTTACTATAGCTGAAACCAATGTCGTTGCTATCCGAGTTATCAATTTCCCAGAGCAAACGATCACTTGGATTGCCCTCTGACGGCACTTCAGCATCAGTGATGTCCAGTGCGAAAAATCCTTTGCCGCCGGCACCTAAGCCACCAACGAGCACTGTGCGCCAATCAGCAGGAGCGCCCGCGTTGGCAAAGTTGACATCGGCGGTTGCTAACTGGCCGTCGACAAAATAGGTATGTTCGTAGGGGAAGCGCGATAAACGGCTAAGATTATTAACAACCATAGAAGGTATGTAGGCAAACACCTCGTCACCTGTTGCAGCATCAAACGCATGCAGCATGCCATCGTTAGCACCGACATAGACGCGTGCCGGGCGATCACTATTGTCAGTGACAAATTGTGCGTAATCATCAAAGTCAAAACTTTCGTTGGGAGCCGCAACATATTGGGGCGGAGAGTGAATAATGTCACCCAGCACGCTGAACCTGAGTCGCAGTTCACCAGTTCCAACAGGTGGTCGTTCATTGCTACGATCACCGCGAATAAAATTGACAATACCTTCGCCGTTTATATTTGCTGAAGCTGGCACGCTAGTAGTGATCGCGCTTTGCTGCTCTGTGCTAAGCGAGGCAAAGCGAAATGGCACTGCGCCACCGTTGCCATCACCGACAATAATGTTACGGCCGGTGTCCCAGAAATTCTCGTTAGTGTTTTCAAATTGAATACGTGCCGACCAATTAGGTTCTGTGCCTTCATCTGCTGTCGAAGTTGGTGGTGTTGTGCTCAGGTCAACGCTGGATGAAACAACACCATCGGGGTCGATGTCCAGTTCAATTAGATCACCTTGCCAGGTGCTGTTTTCAAACCAGGGACGGTAGCCGGTAGCACCATCAGGGCGTAAATCATTATTTGATAAGACAATAGGCGCGACAATAACCTGAGGCTCATTAATAAACTGGGGCTCACCAGCGGGAGGGCTAAAGGCAGGCGCAGCATGTAAGCCGCCATACATCAGCAGCAAGCTGGTTGCGCTGATTGTGAGTGCGGGCTTACGCATGAATTTAATTATTGTCATTAGTTAGTTTCCAGGGAAGGAGGTGGCTCTTCATCTGTCACGAAAATAGATTGAACAATGCGGCGTGAGCCACTATCGCTATTGGCGTGAAGCGCTGTAGTTCGAAATAGATAGAATTCACTGCCGTCGAGCGGGGTGCCGCGACCGATAATAATCGATTCGCCCGGGACGGCTTGTGGTTCGAGGTATTCGATGTAGCTGTCCTGGAATTCGCTAACCGATTCAGCTTTTTTCATCAGTTCTTTTATGGGGCTAATTTCAGGTGTAATGTCTTTGTTATAGGTAACATAAGCAACGGCAGTATTTTGTATGTTTTCGAGAGCCAGCTCGGCTTTTGCTAACTCGTTTTCGGCTTCTGACATGGAGCTGGTTTGCAGTTGCAAGTTACCCGCCATTAAAGCTTCCAAACCACTTTGGCTCATGGCGGTAACGCCAATAAGGGTCATGACGGTAAGAATAAGCAGGCTGACAATTAAGGCTGCGCCGCGCTGATTTTTAGCTTGCGTAGATATAACTAGCATTTAGATACCCTCGTTATTGCGTAGCAGCACGGTGGTGGTATAAAGATGACGGCGGAAGTTGTCATTTGCTATTAAATTGGAATCACCCATAACGTAGGTGTTGGTGTTTGTATAGCCAGCACTGGGGCATTCATCACGAATCAACAGCCACAGGCGAACTGATTTAATTGAGTTCCAGTTCGTTACGTTTTGAGCGTCGAGGTATTGATTGGGTGAGCCATCGTTATTGCTATCTTCACCGTATTGCGCTTGCAGGTTTTCAACGCCACGAATGATTTCTTGTTTTTCAGGGGTGCCGGTTGTGCTTAACGCGAGACGCTGCAGTGCGGGTACGGCGGTTTCGATGCCATTACAATCCCCGTTTTTGTGGCCAACATAATAAGCATAGGATTCAAGTTTGTTATAGGTTATTGGGGTGTCATCGGGATCGATGGTGTTTAAAGTAATGACTTCGTTTTTGTCGAGAAGTGTTATCTCACCATATGATAGTGAGCTATATAAGTAGTATCCGCCGATATTTACTTCGTTTGCTAAGACCAATTGAGTTGGTCGTGCATATCGAATAACAAGCACATCACCTGATAAATAATCGTTTGGTTGTGGGCTGGCTCCCGCAGCAGTTATACAGCCAGTATAGTCAGTTAAACCATCGTTAATGCCAAACACGCTGCGTGCGATCATTCTTCCCCATCTAGGGTCATTAAGCCCACCACAATTACCATCTGCTTCAATGGGGGGGTGGTTGCCTGAAATTGTCGTGATATCTGCATTCCCCCCCATGTAACCTGCCAAACGTAAGTCTTTAGTTAGTAGGCCTACTGCATAACGTCCATTTTCTTGCATGCGGGCGATGCTGTCCTGAATGGTATAGCTGCGTTTGGAGCTGATAAAGATTTGAATGAGACCGATCAGCAAGACGAGGCTGATACTGATAGCGACCATTAGCTCGACCAGGCTGAAGCCCTTACTATCGCGTTTGCAATTAAATGATAACGGCTGCATTGTCTGCTCTTAAGTTAAGATTAAAGGTGTAGAATTTAAAATCGTCTACTTCGTCGCTGCGGTTATCATCCCAGCGCACAGTGATTTGGTAATTTAGCCCGTCTTTAGTGATCAGGCCTTCTCCGTCGGGGAGTGTGTCTTGCAAGCTTTTTAGCCATTGATCTATATCGAACGTTGCCATTTCGCCACTGTTACAGCTAGTTATTATGCAGGTGTCACTGCCATTGCTGGTTTTGTCATAACTCACTACATATTCGTTACCGCTAGTAGCGCTGTTAGCACGAATGCGCTCGGCCATGTCTTGTGTGAGCAGTACTGCCTGGCCGCGTAAATAGGCATTGTGTCCGGTGGCAAGGCCGCGTGTTTGCAGGCTGGCAAGACCTAGTAAGCCGACTGATAAAATTAATAGCGCTATGAGAACTTCTAAAAGCGTGAAGCCTGCGTTTTGTTTTTTATTGCCAGTATGATGTTTTTTATTCATGGTGATTAAGCGCAATTTGCTTCTGCATGTTCGATGGCTACTCGGCCAGTGACTGCGATGCTAATTACTCTGCCATAGTCATTTCCGCGTGCGTCGCAGACGGTAAAGTTTGATGGTGAGTCAGAGGTGGCACTGCCGCTTGCTGCAAACACTATGGGATCAGCACTTTCGGTTTTGATAGTCAGGCCTTGCTGGCTGGCGGATGCAATACGCAGAAAATCATCTTCATCTGCGTCATCGAGTGCTACTTTCCAGCCATTGGCCCAATTGCCATCCGATGGTGAAATAGTGATAGGGACTCCACGCTTAATGGATTCACTGCGAGCATAATTAAGATCGGCGATAAGGTTGTTTGTTTGGGTGATGAGACGGTTATTCTGGATAAGGCCGCTAAAGTTTGGTACGGCGATAGTAACGAGAATGGCTGCAATCACCAAGGTGATAAGCAGTTCAATCAGAGTGAACCCTTTGTTTATTTTACGCATGCCGCCAGTTAATCCTAAGTGCACAAAAGTGTCAAAAATTTCGACACTATGACTGATGGGGTAAAGCATTTTCCCGACAAGTGGTTGATATTGCTGTGTTGCCAAAAAAATGACGTTATCGATGTCGTTCGCGTATGATGCCGAAAGCTTTTTGTTTTTGAGTGATTAATGTTCGATGTCTGATGTTGTAGTAATAGGTGGCGGTGTCATCGGGATGATGAGTGCTAGAGTTCTGGCGCTGCGCGGTGCGCGTGTTACCTTGATTGAGCGTGGCAGATTGGGCGCCCAGTCGTCTTGGGCCGGCGGCGGAATTTTGTCGGCATTGATACCCTGGCAAACGACAGAAGCAATTAGTCGTTTGATTCTGTGGGGGCACTATCACTATCCGTCGTTGGTAGAAATGCTTAACTCTGAAACTGATATTGACGCGCAATATTACCGATCAGGTATGGTTGTTACTACACCAGTTACTGATATTGATACAGCGCATGCCTGGGCAGTTGAGCAGGGGTTTCAAGCCGAAACCTTATCAAATGAGGGTGTTGCGACTTTGTTGCCCGAAACGAAAATAATAGACGAAACACACGCGGCTATTTATTTACCTGAGATCGCGCAAATTCGTAACCCGCGTTTGATTAAAGCATTGGCTCAGTCCTTACGTAATTTGGGTGTGCTTATTCAGGAAGGCTGTGAGATTAAAGAAATAGTGACACAGGGCCGGCGTGTCGCGGGTGTTAAAACGTCGGCACAAACATATGCCGCTGATCACGTTGTGCTGGCAGCGGGCGCCTGGGCGGCGCGATTGATGCCGGAGTTGGTGCAAAGGCAAGTGCAGCCAATCAGGGGTGAGATGTTGCTGTACAAGGTAGCTCCAAATTTGCTGTCGAGTATGATTGTTGCCGAGGGTGGTTATCTTATTCCGCGCCAGGATGGTCATATTCTTTGTGGCAGTACAGTTGAGGAAGTAGGTTTCGATTGTTCAACAACTCAAAACGCATTATCTCAATTGAGTGCGCGCGCCGAATGTTTACTGCCCAGTTTAAAAAAAGCGTCTATCGTTGGGCATTGGGCAGGGCTTAGACCGGGTTCTGGTGACGGTGTGCCAGTGTTAAGTCGGCATAGCGAGTATGACAATCTCACTGTAAACTGTGGTCACTTTCGCAATGGTATTGCCATGGCGCCCGCATCGGCGCAAATCGTGGCTGATCTTGTTGAGGGAGTTGAGCCAGCTATTGATGGTGCGGATTATGTTTTGGTCTGATCTGATTTACTGGGCTTGTTTAACACTTTATAATCCCTCACGAATTATATCTTGATGCTTGTCTGAATCCTCCATGTTGTTATTTTTATTTTGCCGGTGTAGCTCAGTTGGTAGAGCAGCTCATTCGTAATGAGAAGGTCGTAGGTTCGACTCCTATCTCCGGCACCATTTTCGCTTTTGTTACGCGAAAAAAAAGCGCTGCCAGTAACACCAGCAGCGGTTCAAAGTCTATGGTTCAGGGTCTATATCTTTAAACTGGTTTGTTTTTTTAGGCGATAGCCGGCGACGCACATACCAGGGCTGCCATCCGACGTATTTATGCAGTAAGCATTCGGTTGACATACTAGCTCAACTCCATTTTTGTCTATTATTCCGCATGTTTGGCCGACTTCAACTTCGCGAAAGGCAGTAGATTTTATTACTGCTCTTCGCAATATGGGTTTGCCATCGGCATTACGGTGTAATACCTTGTTAGTTTGTGCTGAGTTGATTGCGCTATGTTGCGTGGCATTTGAATCATCGTTTGCGCAGGCTAATGTTGAAACGATGATCAAACAGCTTGCGAAGATTTGTTTGTACATCATGCTGTTATTCTCCATTTGGCCGATATGATTTTTGCGCCACTTTTTTTATGTAATCTGTGTGCTGGCAAAAGGTTTTTCTTTTTATGCATTGGATATATCCCCCCTCCCTCATATTTATTTTTAAATACTCTTGTCGCAAGCTTGCCAATGCGTGATTAGGGCACTGACCAGTGTTGAAAGAGGTTTTTTCTGGTGATAGTTACCCACATTAAATTGCCACGACATACAATTGAGTGCGATTTGTCCTACGTTGCTTTGCAATAATCACCTACATCCCCGAGGCTTGATTCTACACATTATTGTTATAGTTTTGTTATTAATGTATTTAAAATAAATTAAATTAATTGTCTTATTCTGTCTTTCATCAATGTGGTTTAGCGGCTCGCCAACGCTGATGTACTGCAATGTCATGAGGGAATTTTCTATAACTAACTGAATATAAACATTTATTATTTTGTGAGGAAGATGTTGCTGATGGGTGGTTGTGGTTGGTGATTGTGTTGATAGTTGAAAGTAATTATAGAGGTAAGTGTTATTCAATTTTGTGATGGAGTTCAAAGAACTGCTTGTATTAATTACTTATATAGTTATATTTATATTATATATGTATTGTGAATTTCAGGCAGACAATAAAAAGCCCCCGTACGCGATGAGCGCAGGGGGCTTGTTCAGTAGGTGTGTGTGTTACTTAAGCAGTGGCTTTGGAACGACCGGCACGCTTGCGTTCGTTTTCGAGCAACCACTTTTTGCGAATACGAATCGCTTTAGGGCTGACTTCAACCAATTCATCATCGTCGATAAATTCGAGCGCTTGCTCAAGATCGAAACGAACAGGCGGTGTCAGTACGATATTGTCATCGGTTCCTGATGCGCGCACGTTAGTGAGCTGCTTGCCTTTGAGCGGGTTGACGGTGAGGTCGTTGTCTCTGGTATGAATGCCGATGATCTGGCCTTCATAGAGATCCTCGCCGTGACCAATAAAGAGGCGGCCACGCTCCTGCAGACTGAACAAAGAGTATCCTGAACTTTTGCCGCTGCCATTGGAGATTAATACACCACGTTGGCGTTGCGCCAGGTTAACGGCTTTAATGGGGGCATAGCGATCAAAGCTATGGTACATCAGGCCGGTACCCGAGGTTGCGGTCATAAATTCGGTGCGAAAACCGATGAGGCCACGTGCCGGAATTTCGTATTCGAGGCGTACTCGGCCACGGCCATCCGGCGTCATATTAAGTAGATTGCCGCCGCGCTCACCGAGTTTTTCCATTACGGAACCCTGGGCATTGTCTTCAACGTCGACAGTGAGCTGTTCCCACGGTTCCTGTTTAACGCCGTCGATTTCTTTAGTGATTACTTGAGGGCGACCAATGGCCAGCTCAAAGCTTTCACGGCGCATGGTTTCGATGAGGATAGAAAGATGTAATTCGCCGCGACCCGAGACCAAAAAGACGTTGGGATCGGGCGTATCTTCAACACGCAGTGCAACGTTATGAATCAATTCTTTGTCAAGCCGGTCGCGTATCTGGCGGCTAGTGACATATTTGCCCTCACGGCCGGCAAAGGGAGAGTTGTTGACGTGAAAGCTCATGGAGATGGTCGGTTCATCAACGCTCAAAGCAGGCATCGCTTCAGGTGCTTCCGGGTCGCACAGGGTGTCTGAGATGCGGATGTTGTCAACCCCGGTAATAGCGATGATGTCGCCTGCTTCGGCCATGCTTGTTTCAATGCGCTCAAGTCCGAGAAAATCAAAAACCTGCATGATGCGTGCATTGCGCTTATTGCCTTCAGGGTCAACCACGACAACGGGTGTGTTGGTTTTAATGCTGCCACGGGTGATACGGCCAATGCCGATGGCCCCGACATAGCTGGAGTAAGACAGGGAGCTGATTTGCATCTGAAATGGCCCATCGACGCTGACAGCCGGAGGCGCAACGTGGTCGCGAATCGTCTCGAACAGCGGATCCATATTGCCTTCTGTATCGATGTTCTCGGCATCCAGGGTAGCGTAGCCGCCAATAGCTGAGGTGTAGACGACCGGGAAGTCGAGCTGCTCGTCGGTTGCGCCGAGCTGGTCGAATAGTTCAAAGGTTTGATCAACAACCCAGTCAGGGCGGGCGCCAGGGCGGTCAATTTTGTTGACCACAACAATGGGTTTTAAACCTTGGGCAAAGGCTTTTTGCGTGACAAAACGAGTCTGAGGCATAGGGCCATCAACTGCGTCGACCAGCAAAACGACCGAATCAACCATTGACAGCACGCGTTCGACTTCGCCACCGAAATCGGCATGTCCCGGGGTATCGACGATATTGATTTTGTAATCGCCCCATTGGATGGCGGTATTTTTCGATAGAATGGTAATGCCGCGTTCTTTTTCGAGGTCATTACTGTCCATGACGCGCTCAGTGGTGGGCTTGCGCTCATCAAAGGTGCCAGACTGCTGTAGCAAACAATCGACCAGGGTGGTTTTACCGTGGTCAACGTGGGCCACGATGGCGATATTACGTCGCTTTTTGCTCAAGGGAATTCTCCGGACAAAATGAGGCGCATTATACGTCGCTTAACAGTACAGGCGAATCATTTTATTATAAGGGGGTTGAAATGAGATGGGTGACGGGCAACATGCTGCATTTCAGAATATCAATGCTAATAATAGCAACCAATACCGTCTACTTCGTTAATTGTATCATAACGCGTGTAATTTTTACCTCTTGTTGTAGAAGATAGAGGATAATGTGCTCGATATGTTGTTAATTGATGAGACTGGCTGGCTAACAACTACCGTGCGTGTAGAGAGTCCGAATCAGGGTGAGCGGCCACCGCAGTGTCAGCCCAGTTTGCTGGTAGTACATAATATTAGCTTGCCTCCTGCAGAGTATGGTGGTCCTTGGATCGATGATTTGTTTTGTAATCGGCTTGATGCCAGCGCTCACCCTTATTTTTCTGAGATTGCCGGGCTCAGGGTCTCGTCTCATCTGTTAATTCGCCGCGATGGTGCCATTCGTCAGTACGTGCCATTTGACATGAGTGCCTGGCACGCAGGTGAGTCTTGCTTTGAAGGTCGCAGTTGTTGTAATGACTTTTCTATAGGTATTGAGCTAGAGGGTTGCGATAACGAACCTTATGAGCTTGAGCAGTACCGAGTGTTAGCTAAGGTGACACTTGCTATACAGTCGCGCTATCCTGCTATTACTGCGGATCGTATCGTGGGGCATTGTGATATTGCTCCACAACGTAAGACAGACCCTGGCCCGGCGTTTGAGTGGCAGAGTTTTCGAGCTATGCTATGCAATGAGACAGACTGATAGTTCGGTATTTGGTTAATATAATGAGACCTTTGCACGAAGTATCTTTTCCGCTATGGCGGCGTTAAAAACAGTCTCATACTCCAAGGGCACGCAGAAATGCTCATTTACTCATGTAAACTGCGCTTTCGAGGTGTCTTTGGGGTATTCGACGATTTTTGCCTTGCGCTAACGAAAAACCTACGTCGTGCTAAAGGTCTCATAATAAAATATAGGGACAGAGGGGATTTATGAATCTAATCGTGATACTGCTGTCTTTGTTCGTTGAGCGTTTTGCGCCTTCTGTTGACGAGGTGAGAGAATATCGCTGGTTACAGCGGATTATCGACTTTACCGTCACACACTCAAAAATTTTTGCTGCGGGTGGTGGCGTTGTCGGTTTGTTATTGATTTTGCTGGTGCCTATTCTCATTATTGGCTTCTTGCAGGCCAATATCGCAGAGTGGAATCCCCTGGCTTACCTTGTGTTCTCAGTGATAGTGTTGGTCTATAGCTTTGGGCCAGCTAATCTACAGCGTCAGCTAAAGCATTATATCGCCGCATGTGACGCAGGTAATGAAGAGGCCGCTCGTCGTTATGCCACCTCGATTATCGCGCGCGGCAAGATACGTGATGACGATGAGTATGGCTTGCATCGAGCTGTGCTTGATGGTGTTTTGGTGGAAAATAACGAGCGCTTATTGGGGGTCATTTTCTGGTTTGTCGTGTTGGGCCCGATCGGGGCAGTGCTGTTTCGAATTTCATCTGTTCTGCGCGATGACTTGTTTAGAGAGGGTGAGGCGTTTGAATCGGTAGCCGAAAGCGCGCGCATCTTGCACGGTATTCTGGTGTGGATTCCTGCCCGCTTAACCGCTTTAGCCTATGCCCTTACTGGTAGTTTTATCGATGTGCTCGAATGTTGGCGCCACAACACATCACGTTGGACGCATGATTGGGTTGCGGGTAGCCGCAGTTTACTCATCGCCATAGGCGCCAGCGCCTTACAATTTCGTACCTGTCGAGATGGAGTTGAGGTTGATGATCCGTCAGACTGGCATGGTCATATCGACAGCGCACATAAGCTCAGCTCGCGTACGATCGTTGTCTGGTTGGTTGTTATTGCCTTATTAACTATGTGGGGATGGACTTAAGCGATGTCTCGTGTTTTTACTACCATTGATTTTATGCGCCATGGCGAACCTGTGGGCGGTAGCCGCTATCGTGGTCAAATAGATGACCCTCTCAGCGAGTTGGGTTGGCAGCAAATGCAGGATGCCGTGCCAGATGAAATTCCCTGGCAAAAAATAGTGACATCACCTTTGATTCGCTGCCAGGCCTTTGCAGAAGAGTTGGCGCAGAGCAGTGGGCTGCCTGTTGCAGTGGATGAGCGTTTGCAAGAAGTTGGTTTTGGTGTGTGGGAGGGAATGACACGTAATCAATTGCGTGCAGATGATCCACATATTCTGCAACGTTTTTTTAGCGACCCGGTTGCAAATCGGCCACAAGGTGCTGAAGCATTATCTGATTTTAAGCAACGGGTCAGTGCTGCAATCGATGATGTGGTAAACCAAAGCCCGGGGCAGCATGTGCTGGTTATTGCTCATGCCGGTGTCATCCGTGCTGCGATGTGTTATGCGCTGGGCTCACCTATTGAGCATATGTTTCGCATTAAGGTGAGTAATGCCTCAATGACGCGTTTGCAGTTTGTACCAGGTTCAGAGGCCAGCCTGCTATTTCACGAAGGGTGAATATCTAGGGAACCTCTGAAAAAGCTCCTGAAGCGGCGATTTTTTTTAAGGTAGGGCACGTCCAAGCCTGCATCAGCGGCTTGCGTGAGCGCACGTTGAAGACGTGCTGGTGCAGAGCGGCCCATGCATTTATGTTCAGGATCGGCATCCATCGCCTTACGCATTGCAACAATCAAGGCTTCATTATCAAACGAGCGTTGTGTCAGTGATGCTTGAATAGCCAAAACTTCGTTAGCGATAGCGCGCATTAATGCTTCATGTTTGCTTTGCAGTTCGCCAACATTGCCACCGACCTTGAGTCCGGCGACATTGGTTGTGATGATATAAAGATTTTTTACGACCAGCTCAAACAGTAGTTCATCTGCGTTATTAAGTTGCTTGACCGGGATGTCAACAGCAGCCAGTGTGTCATATAATAGTTTGGCATGTGGCCCAAATGCCGGCGATGGGATTAATACTTTACTGTCCTGGCCTTTTTTCTTTTCAAACCAAATTGAAATAACCGTAGGGTCAGTCAACGTATGCTGCTGCCAGCTGCTTGGCAGCAATTCATTTTGTAGTAACACGATACGGTCGCGCCATGAGTCAGGAAGGTTGCTTAGTGTTGATTGTAAATCGCCTTCGCCCACGGCAACGATAACCAGTGCTGGCTCGATAGTATTGGCGAGATTATTGAGGTCAGTTGAACGTGTCGCTGGATAGACGGGGTGCCCTAAACGCAGAAAGCCGCGCGCGAACACAGCGCCAATTTCCCCGATACCAATAATTACAATGTGTTGTTTCATTGAGAATGCCCCCTAGTCTCTTTGCCAGTAGATTTCTTTGCCTTTCTCTGCATGAATAAGTACTCGTGCAATAACAAAGAGCAAATCAGATAAGCGATTAAGATAATGCAAGGCACTAGGGTTGACTGTTTCTGCGTTGCTTAGGGTCACTAATAGTCGTTCGCTGCGTCGGCACACGGTTCGTGCAACATGGCAATGCGCCGCAGCAGGGCTGCCTCCAGGAAGAATAAATTCCTTTAGCGGAGGCAGCTTGCTATTTAAGTCATCGATAGAGGCTTCAAGGTGTTCGACGTGCGCTTGCTTAAGTATGGTATGGCCGGGAATGCACAGTTCACCACCGAGATCGAACAAACGATGTTGTATTAAACTCAAACATTCCTGCACCTTGTCAGGAAGCTTGTGAGTTAACACGACACCGATCGAGGCATTGGTTTCATCAACACTGCCATAGCAATCTACGCGAATGTGATCTTTGCTAACGCGTGCCCCATCGCCAAGGCCGGTGCTGCCGTCATCGCCGGTACAGGTATATATTTTTGTGAGTCGGTTTGCCATGTCAGTGCGAGGTGTTACTCACCGTTGTTGTTAACTTGCTGGAGAGTAGCGGAACTCAACATAGAGTCCTCGTCCAGGTGTATTAAAATTATTCGCCAGTTGATACTGGCTATCAAGCAGGTTTTCTATTTTTGTGCTGACAGTGTATTCAGGCGTTAACCGATAGCTGACTCCGGTATTGACTAACAAGTAACCGGCATTTTCTTCGGTACTAAAGTCAGAATCATTGCGACGGCTGGTGAGCAATAAATCGCCTCCAAGTTGTACTTTGCCGACAGTATAGTTGATTTGTGTGGTCAGGCTACGCTTGGCGCGACGTGCCAATACGCGACCTGTGTCATCGTTGCGTGGATCTTGAATGATAGCCTCAATCCCATAGCCCCATGATCCATGAGCGCCTTGATAGCCTAGCTCCAGCCCATTTATTGTGGCCTTATCAACATTAACGTTGACACCCTCGATAGGGCCGAGAAAGCCGTCGGGGTCAAAGAAGTTGATGAGGTTTTTGATTTCATTACGAAAAGCGGCAATACGAATAGATTGCGTGTTATTGATTTGGTGTTGCAAGCCAATCTCTATGTTACGCGCCCGTTCTGGATCGAGTTCGGGGTTGCCACCAAAACCAAAGCGGTCGGTAGCATCCGGTGCGCGAAATGCCGTGCCGGCACTGGTACTAATTCGTGTACGAGGAGTGATCTGTATACCGTATTCTGCGCTCCATGTAAGTTCGCCACCAAAATCACTGTGATCCGAATGGCGTGCGCCTAATACTAATCGATGATTGCCAAAATTTAGTTGGTCTTGAACATAGAAGGCATCGATATCGGTGTCTTCATCAAACGTGGTGCCAAAGGCCAGGGATTCGTTATTTTCACGTGACAGCCAGAGCCCGGCACTGAATAGTTGGTTGTTGCCGATCGCAATATCGTTTTGCCAATCAACGATAACGTTATTGGTTTGAACAAAATCGTTACTCTGGTTTTGTTCAATATCATCTGTAACAAGACTTACTATCGCAGTTGAGGTAAAGTTTTCGATACCTGTATAGCCAAGTTTGAGAGTGGTGGCGCTATTGGTCTGATCCTGATCCAGCGGCGACAGCGAGAAATCAAGGTATTCAGTATTACTGTCAGATAGCCAATGGCTCAGTTCGATATCAAGTGAATTGACTGTTGTGCCCGCGTAGGCGTTGATAGAACGGTTGTTATAGCCGCGATCAAGCGTCGACTCTTGTCGCGTGGGGAAGCCATCGCTATCAAGCAAATTCAGGTCGAGGCCAAGGCGCCAGGCACTGGCATTATGATGGAGGCCGACACTGCCTTGTTTGGTGTTATAGCTGCCTGAAGAAAAGTGAGCAAAACTTTGTGTGCCGCTACCTTTATTACGTCGTGTGATGATATTCACAACACCACCGATGGCATTAGAGCCGTAGAGTACGGAGCGCGGGCCTTTAACAATTTCAATGCGTTCGATCAGGTCTGGATGAATATTCTGTATCGCTGCACCACCAATCGTGCCCGGATTAATGCGGACACCATCAACCAGCACCAAGGTGTGATTGCTTTCGGTGCCGCGAATAAATATTGATGTGACTTGCCCTGGCCCACCATTGCGACCAATATCAATGCCGGCATGAAATCGCAGTAAGTCTGCAGCATCAAGTGCCTGACTGCGTTCTATATCATCGCGATCAATAACAATAATTGGAGCTATTGTCTCGCTAAGTGTTTGTGGTGTGCGTGTTGCGGTAACAATAATTGTGTCTAGTAATGTTGCGTCTTCATCAGCTATCGCTGAGCCTGATGCAGCGGTTAGCGTGATTTGGCTTGTGAGAAGAGCCAGGAGTAAGCGGGTATTCATTTTTCTTGTTTCCTTATGCACACACCCGTGCATGGTTTAGGCGCGAAGGAAGCAAGTACGAAAGAGGGGTTCTAACGCTTCGAGTTGCCCTCCGCAACAGTCGCTAACGAATGACTTCGGGCCGGTCTCCGGACTCGCGAGTAATTAAATTTCCAGACGCCTTCCCATGCCGAAACACAGTGACGTATTGCCTGATTTAACTCGCTTACCGTTGCGGGGGCAGTGTCGGCATTATCTATTATTGGTTAGATGCACCGACTTCCCGTTTAACTCTTGTCGTGGTGAACGACAGAAGCACCAGAAGTAAACTTGAGGCGGCTACTATAATTGATTGCCGGCAAAAAGCAAGCCGCGATAGCGATGTCTATAAGGAGCGAGCAGCGGGTAGATTGATGCCGTTAAGAAGCGGGAGGTCGCTTGGGCGATCGATGTCATGCAGTGCAGTTTGTTGTTGCCATTGCCATTGTAATGTTTTGAGCCGTGCCACTGTTTCGTTAAACACATGCTCGCTTCCCCAGCGAATGTCACGAAACAATTCAGCCTCTACTTTGCTTAATCCAAGCATAACATAACCGCCATCGGCAGCGGGTGTGATGACACAGTCCCATTTCTTATCCAGCAAGCCAAGCGTGTCGCTAAGGTGCTGCGGGGTTAGCTGCGGGCAATCGGTGCCGATAATGAGACAGCGATCACTGCGAGTTAATGCACTTGTAAACGCATGGTGCATGCGTTGACCAAGGTCATCTCCAACTTGCTTATGCAGTGTTAGCGAATATGTCTCGCGGCAATGTTGAAAAAAAGGGTGCGAGTTTTCGGGTGCGCACCAAAGTTCGACGTTAGCGACGGCCGCTTGAGATACCATTTCCAGCGTACGCAAGGCGAGTCTTTCGTGTAACTCGGCTGCCTCAGTTGGGCTGAGTTTGGGGGTAAGGCGAGTCTTGACCTTGCCAGCTTCGGGCGCTTTGGCAAAGACAATGATGGTGGCCCGTTTTGAGCAGGGGGCGGATACAGAACCAGGCGCTATTGTTGCCATGCATTATTCTTTAATTGTCATATTGTCGTATCGGCGTTTGAGTTGTTTGGGGTCTGCGCCGAAGAAATAGGCCAGCCGTAATCTCCACATTAGCAATATGGTGCGCCAAACGCCTTGTGTTTCCCAACGTCGACTAGACGTTATTACTTTTTCTTTTAAACAGATAGGCTTTGAATAGTGTTTGAGTTTTTTGCACAGGCTGATATCTTCCATTAGCTCAATATTTTTAAAGCCGCCCGATTTTTTAAATAAATCGCGATGGACAAATATCGCTTGATCGCCAGTAGCGATTCCGCTGAGACACGAACGTTGATTCATCATGAACTCAATAAGTCTTAACCAAAACTGCTTGCCGCTTAGTTGCACATCAAAGCGCCCCCATTGCCGATTTGATTTTGATAAATGGTGAATGATGGTTTGGTCGGCGTCTTGCGGTAACGCCGTGTCAGCATGCACGAACCACAGTACATCTGCGTCGGTCAGTGTTGCGCCATAGTTCATTTGTTGGGCTCTGCCGCGTTTGCTGATTGCGACTTGATCGGCAAAAGGGGTAGCTAACTCAACGCTGTTATCGTCGCTAAGGCCATCAACAACGATAATGTGGTGGCCTTTTTCGCGCAGCGGTTGCAGGCGTAACATTATTGCCGTCATATTTTCTGACTCGTTCAGGCAGGGAATAATAATGGCAATACGCACGGTAATGGCAGTTCGAAAGTCTAACAGCAGCTGGTTTTTTCGTTTGCTACTGGTGCGCAACATGTGTTGTTCTCCGCACTGTAATCGGCGAATTGGTTTTTATAGGCGCGAGTGTTTAACGCAGCATAGCTTTCGGCGTCAACGCGGGTTTTTTCACCACGAACAAAAACATTGCCATAGTCATCGCAAATTTCTACGAAGGGACCGCTGTAGACCATATCGTGAGATGAATTGCTATCAGCAGTTAGTGGTTTGCTGGCAGTTAATGTGACCGAACGGAATTCAATGCCTTCAACGACCTGCCAAGGGGTCGCCTCCCATTTGTCATAATGTGCTCCGACAAAGCCGGCGTCGATAAAGACTTCAGCAAATTCCTCTTCCTGAAAAGCACCTGAGATGCAGCCACTCCATAGCGCTGGGTCGGCTTTTAGATGTTCTGGTACAAATTGGTCGCTGACGATGTCAGAGATGGCGACACGGCCGCCGGGTTTCAGCACGCGAAAAATCTCGTTGATGAGTTGCGTTTTTTCAGCGTCACTAACCAGATTGAGAACACAGTTAGAAATAACGAGATCGACAGTGCCGTCGGCAATTAAAGGCGCTTCTGCACGTTGTTTGGCCTGCCAGGCCAGCATGTCGTGATAGGCGGTGGTGCTGTTGACAGGGTGGTCGCTAAGGTAGTTATCCAGTGCGGAAAGATCGAGTGCAAGATCCTGGATATGGCCTTTGACGAAGCTGATGCGGTCGCTGCCGATTTTTTCAGCCATTTCGCTTTGGTATTTTCTTGCCAGGCTCAACATGTCGTCATTCATGTCAACGCCAATCACGCGGCCTGATTCGCCTGCCAGGTACGCTGCCATGTAGCAGATTTTGCCGCCACCGCTGCCGAGGTCGACAACGGTGTCGCCTTCACGCACGTAACGCGATGGATCGCCGCAACCATAATCTTTCTCAATGATTTCCTGCGGCAGCATTTTTAGCAAGCTGGTGTCGTAATCGACAGGGCAGCAGAGTTCGGCCTGGACTTCTTTTGCGCCATCAGAGTAAGTAGAGAGAACGGCAGACTGCATCTTCATTGTTGAAACTCCAAAAAATTCTATCGGTTAAAAATCAGGCTGCATCGAGCGCACCGCCACAACTGCTGCCTTGTCCGGCAGTACAGCCATAGCAATGGTTCTTTACAATTATTTTTCGACCTTTGAGATTGCTGTTCATAAGGTCGGTGATATGGGTACTTTGTTGCTCATCTGACAGCGGTAGATCCAACATCTGGTTAAAGTCGCAATCATAGACATAACCCTGCCAGTCAACACTTATCAGTGAGCGGCACATGACCGACGAGATATTGTCTGCATTGTGCGCCGAACGCAGAAGATCCATATAGCCACCGAAAGTACCTTTGGATATTAGCATGCTGCCAAAGCGTTTGATGGGCATATTGGCAACCGTGTAGAGCTGGTTAAACACAATGCCGAAATGCTCGCCGAGGTGATGATGGTAATCGGCTTCCAGTTCCTTTTGCGGTGGCGGCAGTGTTGCGCCCTGAGGATTGTAGACGAGATCGAGCGTCAAGCCACTATCGGCTTTGCCGTAGCCAAGCTGATTGAGTGCTTGCAAGCCTTTAATGCTGGTGTCAAATACGCCTTCGCCACGCTGGGCGTCGACATTATCTTCGAGATAACAGGGTAGTGAGGCGACAACCGTGACCTGGTTCTCGGCAAGAAATTCGGCCGTTCCTTCGTAACCGGGCTCGGACAAAATGGTGAGATTGCAGCGATCGATGACTTCGAGACCGAAATTGCGAG
The DNA here is from genome assembly GCA_002400775.1 of Gammaproteobacteria bacterium. Lineage (GTDB taxonomy): Bacteria > Pseudomonadota > Gammaproteobacteria. The sequence goes on along the minus strand of NVRF01000014.1, from coordinate 8,776 downwards.
CTGCTTTAACCAGATAACGAAAATCCGGATTCATTTCCGGTGCGCCGCCAGTGAGGTCAATAGTTTTGGCGCCACAGACCTTGAGATAACTGAGAACTTGATCAATTGTCTCGCGTGTCATGATCTCTTTGCGGCCGGGCCCCGCGTTGACATGACAATGCAGGCAGCTTAGATTACAAAGATAACCGAGATTGATTTGGATTATCTCCAACGCGCCGCGGCGCAGTGCAGGAAAATCGGTTTGTTCAAGTCGTGGTAGTGTTGGGTGCATCTATTCCTCAGTCAATAACGAGTAAAAGCCAAGTGTTTAAGGTTATCTGGCCCATTATTCAATATGTCTCACATGGTCGTAACAAGTTCTGAAACCTTGCAATACCACCCTGATTAGCGCTCGTGCTCCATACTCTCTCAGGGTGATTTGTATTGTGGCGTGCGTGGCCTTTACACAGATAAATTACTGCAAAAGTTGCCGGGCCGCCATTGCGCGGCTATTATAGCGTGCTTTTGTGTCGGGCTTGGCCTATGGCATCGCCTTGGCGTTTGACGTCACAGTAGCGTGATCGTTTGGCTTCGTCGCGCACCTTCATTCTATTCATTACGCATTATAGCGATTTTGTATGATTTTTCAGGAGACGTTTGCATGTCAGTGAGACTAGGGGTTCCTGCCGAAACGGCAACAGGTGAACGCCGTGTAGCCTTGGTGCCCGACGTGGTCGCGCGTCTAGTTAAAAACGGCTATGAAGTGCTTGTCGAAAAAGGTGCAGGTAAGGCCGCACATTTTGTCGACTTTGCCTATGAAGAGGCAGGCGCCAGGCTGATAGACAGTGCGGCCGAGCTGATCGCTCAGGCTGATTTGCTACTTAAAGTAGCTCCGCCAAACCTTGAAGAGATCGCGGCGATGCCAGAAGGCACAGCAGTAATTGGCTATATGAATGCCTACAATAGCCCCGATCGCGTCAACGCCTTGTGTCAACGCAAGATAACGGCTTTTTCGATGGAGTTGGTACCACGTATTTCGCGTGCACAGTCGATTGACTCCCTTTCCTCGCAGGCGACGATTGCGGGTTATCGTGCCGCATTAATCGGCGCACAGCTAAGTGGTCGCTTCTATCCTATGTTGACCACAGCGGCAGGCACAATCCGCCCGGCCAAGGTATTGATTATGGGTGCCGGTGTAGCAGGTCTGCAAGCTATTGCCACTGCGCGGCGCTTAGGCGCAGTGGTTGAGGCCTACGATGTACGTCGCGCGGCCGGTGAGCAGGTTCAATCGTTGGGCGCCAAGTTTCTTGCTTTGGAATTAAATGCCGAAGCTGAGGGTGGTTATGCGCGTGAATTGACGGCTGAAGAGAAAGTAAAAGAGCAGGAAATGCTGAACAAGCACGTTTCGCAAGCAGATGTGGTGATCACTACCGCGCAGATCCCAGGCCGTGCCGCACCAAAACTCATTTCAAAAGAGATGGTGTCTATTATGAAGCCGGGTGCGGTCATCGTTGACCTCGCCGCAGAAAGTGGTGGTAACTGCGAGCTGACCAAGGCAGGTGAAACAGTTGATCACGATGGCGTGATCATTTACGGGCCAATTAATGTTGCCAGCAGCTTGCCGGTGCATGCCAGTGAGATGTACGCTAAAAACCTGCTTAATTTCATCGCACTATTTAGTAATGAAGGCGGCAAGCTTGAGTTTAACTGGGACGATGAGGTGGTGGCTGGTAGCGCGTTAACGCATAACGGTGAAATCAAACATGAGTCTGTGCGTCAGGCTCTGACAGGGGCAACAACATGATAGAGGGCGTTTGGGCTGCACTATTTATAGTTATGTTGGCGGGCTTTGCCGGCTATGAAGTGATTAACCGTGTGCCAGTAATACTGCACACACCGTTGATGGCCGGGTCTAACTTCATCCACGGTATCGTGTTGGTTGGTGCCATGGTGGCGTTAGGGCATGCTGAAACCACGCTTGAACAAGTGATTGGTTTCATTGCTGTTGCCTTGGGCGCGGGTAATGCTGCCGGAGGCTACGTTGCCACCGAGCGCATGCTTGAGATGTTTGAAGAAAAGAATAAAAGGAAATAGTCGTGGAACACGTTATACAAGCCGCGTATTTCATTACGGCACTCTTGTTTATATTAGGCCTGCGCCAGATGTCTTCACCGAAGACAGCACGCAACGGTATTCTTTGGGCGGGTGGGGCAATGGGTCTGGCCGTCGTCGTCACTTTTTTTACGCCAGGCTTGCATAATATTGCTTTGATTATGATTGCGACCATTGTTGGCGGCGGCGCAGCATGGGTCTCGGCCAAGCGTGTGCAGATGACCAATATGCCGCAGATGGTGGCCATTTATAACGGCCTGGGTGGTGGTGCAGCAGCGGCTATTGCTGCGGTTGAATTGTTCCGTGGTGAATTATTAAACGGTGTTGATGCCAATGGCGTGCTGATCTTGCTTACTGTGATCGGTGGTCTGATTGGTTCTATTGCCTTTAGTGGTAGTTGTGTTGCCTTCGCTAAATTACAGCGCTTGATCAGTGAACGTCCGATGACGTTTTCCAGGCAGCAAGTGGTTAACCTGGTTATGCTCGCTATCGCGGTGATTGCAGGTTTTATTTTGCTGTTTACCGATGCACCGGCAATTATAGTTATCTTTTTTGCTGCGGCCTTGGCCTTTGGCGTGATGATGACCTTGCCTATCGGCGGTGCCGATATGCCAGTGGTTATTTCTTTATATAACGCGCTTACCGGCATGGCAGTTGCCTTCGAAGGTTTTGCGCTGGGCAATGCCGCAATGATTGTTGCTGGTACCGTGGTCGGTGCTGCGGGTACCTTGCTGACACAGCTGATGGCCAAGGCCATGAACCGACCCTTGTCCAACGTGTTGTTCGGTGCCTTTGGTGGCGAGCAAGGCGGTGAAGAAACGGAAGTGTCTGGCTCGTTAAAAGAGATCGAGCCTAAYGACGCTGCCATTATGATGGGCTATGCCAACAAGGTCATTATTGTTACCGGTTACGGCATGGCGATGGCTCAGGCGCAGCACAAAGTATACGAGCTGGCTCAGCAGCTGGAGGAAAAAGGTGTTGAGGTCAAATTTGCTATTCATCCGGTAGCAGGACGTATGCCTGGTCACATGAATGTCTTGTTGGCCGAGGCCGGTGTGCCTTACGACAAGTTGTTTGATCTGGAAGAGATTAACGCTGAATTCCAGAGCGCGGATGTCACCTTGGTGATCGGTGCCAATGACGTTGTTAATCCGGCAGCGCGCACTAATTCAGCCAGCCCGATCTATGGCATGCCGATCTTGAATGTCGATTATTCCGGTAACGTTCTAGTGATTAAGCGTGGGCGAGGTAAGGGCTTCGCTGGTATTGAGAATGAGCTATTTTATGCCGATAATACGCGCATGCTTTATGGTGATGCACAAAGTGTGGTGAATGATCTTGTGCAGAGCGTTAAGCAGGTTTAGCCAGCTCATTTTACTGTAAGCAAAAAGGCCTGTCGGGAAGCCACGGGCTTTTTTGTGTCAGTTGGCCGGGTATTTCGGCTGCGTTAGTGTTTTTTCATTGCGAGACTTTTGCACGAAACATCTTTTTCGCTATGGCGACGTTAAAAACAGTCTCATACCGCAAGGGTACGCAGAAAGGCTCATTTACTTTTGTAAACTCGGCAATTGCTCCTCGGCTTTGTCTCCTGAGTCGTTCTACCTCCTGCGTCCATGTAGTCGAGCGCTTTCGAGCTGCCCTTGGGGTCCCTGACAATTTTTGCCTTGCCCTAACGAAAAATCTACGTCGTGCAAAGGTCTTATAGTGTGAGCCTGTGAACGGAATAATTCCCCTGCCAGGCTATTATTTTATAGCGTGACAGTTTGTAGATGATATAGTTATACAATCTTGTATCGATAGAAGGGTTTTGCTGTGCGTGAGAGTATATGGGCTGCGATGGTAGCTGGGCTGTTGTTATTGTCGAATCCGGCTTTTGCTCAGTTAGAGATTATAAAACGCCACTTTGCAGAAGACGCTGATCTGGTTAAATCGTTACAGCAAGGTGGTTATATACTTTACTGGCGCCATACTAAAACAAATCACGAGCAGCTGGATCAGAAAGATGTCGACTTTAAAGACTGTTTGACTCAGCGCAACCTGTCTAGTACCGGACGTGAGCAAGCAAGTGCAATTGGCACTGCTATTAAGGCGTTGCACATAAAGATCGGCAAGACCTATACCAGCCCATTTTGCCGTTGTCGAGATACTGCGGGGATTGCCTTTGGAGATTACGAGGTGGTTAAGGGCTTACGTTTTTCGATCACCGCAGGTAGTAATGAAACCAGAGACCTGGTGCAGGTGTTGCGCAAGATGTTGGTTGACAAGCCTGCATCTGGTGGCAATACGGTCATTGTTTCTCATGCGGCAAATCTCAAAGAAACTACTGGTTTGTGGCCAAAACCAGAGGGAGCAATGGAAGTTTTTCGCCCTCTGGATGATGGGCGAGTCGAGTACTACGGCAAACTGCAGGAGCAAGATTGGCAGCGCTTGGTGGAGTTAAACCTATAGCTATGGATTGTGAGTGTGCGTTGGTTTAGGCGACTTTCATTATCTAAAAAGGCGGCGATTCCACCTCTGATTGGTGTTGTTTTAGTCGTTGTGCTGGTAGCTATCTTTGTGTTTGTTTTAAATCAACAGCGTCGGACATTGAGCGATGTGGCGGGTATTGAGTTTTCTACAATTGTTGCGCTTGATGCAGTTTCTAATCGTCTCGCCAGTATCCGTGCTCAACTGCAAGGATTGCTAACCAAGGTCGGAGGCGGGGCGGATGAGGAATTCATTTATATTGCCAGCAAGCCGTTGTTAGGAACTTTGCTTGATATAAAAAACACGATAAAGCAAATAGTTTCTTCCCGGAAGTTAAGTGACGGCGATGAGAGCCGGTACCAACAGATTGCCGAGGTTATTAGTCTATACCAGCATTCTGCGGCGACAGCGATCGAGCTGGCATCTATTGACACTTCTCTATCAGCACGCCATATGCTACGTGCTGACAGCTATTTTGCTCAGGTAGATAAAGGTTTTAATGATTTTATCAATACCATTGAGTTGCAAGCAGAGCATAATCCTGTAGGTACCGAGTTTGCGACAGCTGTTGCGCTTGAATCGGTTTCGAGCAATTTCGCCAGCATTCACTCTCAATTACAAGAATTGCTGATTAAGGTTGGAGGCGGAGTTGACGAGGAGTTTGTTTATATTGCCAGCAAGCCGTTGTTGGAATCTTTGCCTGATATCGCAAGTGCGATAGAGGAGACGGCTTCTTACCAGAAGTTAAGTGTCAGCGATAAACAGCAATATCAGCAGGTCAACGAAGCTATTAGCCTTTATCAGTATTCTGTGGCAACCGCGATTGAGATGGCCCCGTTTGATAGCGCCCTGGCAGCACGCCATATGGCGCGTGCCGATGGTTATTTCGTTCAGGTCGATCGTGGTTTTCAGCAGTTTGCCAATACAATCAAGCAGCGAGCACATAAAAAATTGACGGCCAGTATTGATGTTGCTGATGCATCTTTATACTGGTTTATCGTTGTTGCACTGATTGCGTTGTCTTTGATGATTATTGCGGCGGGTATTTTTAGTAGAAGTCTGTTATCAGGAATCAAGCAGGTTATCAATGCCATTACCGGCCTGGCTGATGGCGACCATACGACAGTCATTGCAAAATCTGATGATAATGAAGAACTGCAATCGATAAATCGAGCGCTTGATGTGTTGCGCAATAACCTGTTTGACCTCGATAGGGAGACCAGGCAGCGGCGCGAAGCAGAATCTAAGCTGGCTTTGGCTGCAAAAGTATTTGATAGTGCCAATGAAGGTGTCGTTATTTCAGACAAAGATGACCGGATTGTGGCTGTTAACGGCGCTTTTACTGAGATTACCGGTTATGAAGAGGCCGATGTTATTGGTAAAATTCCTGAGTTTCTTGTGCATGGGCGCAGTGATTACGAAGCGGTTTGGCAGGAGCTACAAGATCAGGGTGTCTGGAGTGGCGAAATCTGGCAAAGGCGCAGGAGCGGTGAGTCACGGCCGGTATGGTTAACCAGTTCCAGAGTGAAAGACCCTGAAACTGGTGGTTGTCATTTTGTCTCAGTGTTTTCTGATATTACCGCTTTAAAAGACAGTCAGGCACGAGTCGAGTATCTGGCGCAACACGATGCGCTCACCGAATTGCCTAACCGGAGTTTATTTATCGGGCGTCTTAATCATGCTTTGGACAGAGCGCGCCGTGATAAGAGTAAGTTGTCGGTATTATTTCTAGACCTGGATCGCTTTAAAAATATTAACGACAGCCATGGCCACCCATTGGGTGATGAATTATTGAAGGAAGTGGCGCGACGTATTAGTAGCGTTGTTCGTGTTGATGACACGGTTGCACGCATTGGTGGTGATGAGTTTGTTCTGCTGCTTGAAGGTAGTGGCGAAGAGGCCGATGCGCAACGCGTTGCAGATAAAGTGCTTAGGACGCTAGCCGAGCCCATATTGCTTGGCAATAAAGAGCTTATCATTACAACCAGTATTGGTATTGCCACATATCCTGAAGATGGTGATGACTGGACGACATTAATACGCAATGCCGATACGGCCATGTATCAGGCCAAGGCGGGTGGTCGTGATCAGTCCTATATTTATACGGCCGAATTGACTGCTGAAACGCTGAGAAAGCTCTCTATGGAGACTGATCTGCGGCAGGCGTTAAAACGACAACAATTACATTTGTATTATCAGCCGCAAATGGCCTTGGGTGGTTCTATTGTCATTGGTTTTGAGGCGCTGTTACGTTGGCATCATCCTGAACGTGGTTGGATTTCCCCAGCATTGTTTATACCCATTGCAGAAGACATTGGCATGATCGCGTCTATTGGTGATTGGGTGTTATCAGAAGCCTGTCGCCAGGCCAGTCTTTGGCGTAAACAGGGTTTGGGTGATTATTGTATTTCCGTCAACCTGTCAACACGACAATTGACCGATGCAAATCTGGTTAGTCGTATCATCGATTTGCTTGAATCGACTGGAAATAGTGCTAACGCGATTGAGATAGAGGTGACTGAAAGTGCCGTCATGGAGCAAGCGGATCGGTGTATTGCCGTTCTCACGTCGCTGCATGAGTACGGCATCCCCATCGCGATTGATGACTTTGGTACGGGTTATTCATCGCTAAGTTATCTTAAGCGTTTGCCTGTGCAGAAGGTTAAGATCGATCGTTCTTTTGTTAAGGATCTGCCGCATGACCAGGACGATAGCGCATTGGTTGCGGCGATTATTGCAATGAGCCATTCGCTCGGGTTGGTTGTTGTCGGCGAAGGTGTTGAGAACGCTGATCAGCTTGAGTTTTTACGTGATCATGACTGTGATAGTGTCCAAGGTTTTTATCTTAGCAAGCCGATGTTAGCAGATGATGTTGCAGGTTGGCTTGAACAGCAAAAGTCAGACCGACGTGCGTACCTAGCTGGCTAGGTTTGCGTAAACGCTGGTATGCTAGAGGTTGTATGAATACAGTGCGGGTACCCCAATGATCTTGGATGATTTGCTGCGAGCCATGGTAGCTGAGCATGCATCGGATCTATTTATTAGTGTTGGTTCATCACCTTCAATTAAGGTTGATGGGGTGTTCTATACTGTGGATGACACGGTTATTGATAGCGCGCTGGCACGTAAACTCATTTACGGGGCTATGCGGGACGAGCAGCAACAACAATTTGAGCGGGATTATGAGCTCAACTTTGGTATTTCACGTGACGGTATTGGCCGCTTCCGCGCCAATGTCTTTCAGCAGCAATACCAACCGGGCATGGTGATACGACGTATTGAAACTGACATTCCAACTATCGAGTTCTTAGGTTTGCCTGAGGTGCTGGAAACAATGGTAATGGAAAAACGTGGCTTAATTTTGGTTGTCGGTGCCACAGGTGTTGGTAAATCAACCACTATGGCTGCAATGGTTGGCCACCGTAATAGCCACGGTAGTGGCCATATTGTGACTGTTGAAGACCCTATTGAGTTTGTGCACAGTCCGCAAGGTTGTGTCATTACTCAACGTGAGGTTGGGATCGATACCAAGTCGTATGAAGCGGCGCTGCAAAACTCATTGCGCCAGGCTCCTGACGTTATTGTGATAGGCGAAATTTTAGACCGGACCACCATGCATCACTCCTTGGCTTTTGCTGAAACGGGGCATCTATCCTTGGCGCCCTTGCATGCTGCTAATTGTTCGCAGGCGTTGGAAAGAGTGATTAATTTTTTCCCGCGTGATCGTCGCGATGAAATTTTAATGGATTTATCACTCAATATGCGTGCGATTATTGCACAGCGCTTAGTGCCTACCGCCGATGGTGAAGGTCGTGTATTGGCAATAGAGATACTTACCAATAGTGCCTTGGCGACTGATTTGATTGCTAAAGGGCGTTTTGATGAAATCAAGGATGTGATGAAAAAATCAGATCAGCACGATATGTGTACCTTCGAACAGTCTTTGTTTCAGCTCTATAGCGAAGGGTTAATTACGCAGGAAGATGCGCTTCAGTATGCCGACTCAGCCAATGATGATTAAATTTGGCAGTAATGATCTTTCTGACGACCTTGCTAGCAGGACGAGTCAGATCTCATTAACCAACGCTAAAAATTACCCTTCTTCTGCGGGTTAGGATATTAGCTAGTCGCCCCTGAAGTATCCACTATTCAGCCAGCAATAATTTTGCTTCAAGCCGATAAAACGTTTGCCAAGTGAGTATTTTTCGAACGAAAAGAC
>NVRF01000013.1 GCA_002400775.1 Gammaproteobacteria bacterium | reverse complement strand
TCATCGGTGCAGTTCCTACGGTTAGATTAAATGTTTCGCAACATCATCGTACCTAAATTAGGTGATTTTAGAAATTGCACTTATTGTATGAATTCGCGATCACGTTATAGCTTTACACTAATAACGCCGTAGGAAAATTCAATTTCTTATTCTTCATCAGTGTCCCAATACTAATACATAACAAAGTTTATTTTTTAATCTACCGGAGTTACTCTTATGAAGAAAATTGCATTTATTGCTGCATTAATAGGCGCCAGCGTTAGCGCGCAAGCTCATGACATATTTAATTCAGCTAATCACGACACTGCTACTATCTCTGTTGTCAGCAACAATACTGGTCGTCTTCACGGATATACCATTCCTTTCGCAAAGTCTGTTGAAGCGGCGAGCAAAGGCCAATACGCCGATGCCAGTCAGTTTGGTCGTATCAGTGCTTATGACAATGCCATCAACAAAAAGCATGATGTAAGCAAAGGTGTTTACGCCAATGTCGGTCAGTTCGGTCGCTTAAGCGGTTACGGCAAACCTGCAATCGTTAACAATAAAACGGCTATTGCCAGCAAGTAATCGTTAAGGCCAACAAACTAAAGGCGGCGGGGCATCCTCACCGCCTTTTTTTGTTTGTAACAAAAACCAACAAAGCTTACATGGCGATACGCCATATATACCGATTTAATCTCGCTAACTAAACCAGTCAGCAACCAAACATCCCATCACCCTATTGCGAATCCCACTTCTATTCATTCAATCTATGATAACTGACTAAGAACTGACAACCTACATGTTAAAAACATGTTACTAACAACCCTACCCTAACAAAACCGTAAACACATTTCATTTGCAATCTTCAGAGTGTATTCAGACACAGCCTCCATAATGGGTGCTGTAAAGATTTTTTATTTTTTTTTAGGAGACATTGTAGTGAGGAACATTACACTAATCGTTGCGCTGATAGGAATCAGCATGAACACGCAGGCACACGGCGTGCTTGATTCCAGCAAGTTCGAATCCACACCTATACCAGTAGTTAGTAACAACATCGGTCGCCTACATGGATACACCATTCCGTTTGCCCAAAGTGTTGAAGCTGGAAGTAAAGGTCAATACGCCGACGCCAATCAGTTTGGTCGTATCACAGCTTATGGCAATGCCATCAACAAAAAACATGATATAAGCGAAGGTATTTATGCCCGCATCGGCGAGTATGGCCGCTTGAGTGGTTATAGCAGACCTAAAATAATTTACGACCAAACCAATATTGTTAGTCGTTAGTTTGCAATAGACAAAAAACGTTCTTAGTTAATCTTCAGATGGTATTCAGACACCCCTCTCAATAATAGAACCGCAAACCTATTTTTTATTTCGCTCAAGGAAACACAATCATGAAAAACATTGCGTTAATCACTCTATTGGTTGGCCTCAGCGCTAACGCACAGGCACAAGAGACATTTGGTTACAGTGACATTAACAATGACAGCCAATCTAAGCCCGCATCCATTGTAAGCGGTAACATTGGCCGTAACCATGGTTACACAATTCCTTTTGTAAAAGTGGCTGAAATTAACAGCAACGGCCAACATGCTGATGCCAGTGAATTTGGTCGAATCACTAATTATGATAATGCCATAAATAAACTTCATGTGGTAAGCGGCGGCATTTACGCCGATACTGGCGAGTATGGCCGCCTTGATGGTTATAGTGAACCTGAAGTTGCCAATGGCCATTCATAATTAGCAGCAGCTGTTAAATATCGGCACTTGGCAAGCAAAGGCGGTGGGGGGGCTCATCGCTTTTTTTGTTATGACCAGGAAATATTCTAGATAAGACAATAGACTTCATTCATTACGCAACACTTTCTCGTGATCCTCAATATAAGCTCTGGCTCCCACGCTTACTTTCTGGCTCCTAATCCAGCAGACTAATACGTAACACTTGCTATAATTGAGCTATGAACATCAGACCTTATAAAAATCAATCACCCAATATCGCCAGCAGTGCTTATATCGATGAATCTGCCTGTGTAATTGGTAATATCACTATCGATGAAGATGTCTCGGTGTGGCCTATGGCAGTTGTGCGCGGTGATGTAAATACGATCACCATTGGTACACGAACCAATATTCAGGACGGCGCGATATTACACGTTACCTGTGACAGTGAATTTGTACCGGGCGGCAAATCCTTAGTTATTGGCAATGATGTCACCGTTGGGCACGGTGCAATATTGCATGCTTGTACGATTGAAGACTTATGCTTGATTGGCATGAACAGCACCGTGCTTGATGGTGCTATTGTAAAATCAAAAATAATGGTGGCTGCGGGAAGTGTGGTTGCACCCGACAAGGTATTGGAAAGCGGTTACTTATACGTAGGTTCACCTGCCAAGCAGGTGCGGCTATTGACCGAAAAAGAATTGGCTTACCTGGAATTTTCAGCGCAACATTATGTCAATCTGAAAAATGATTACCTAAATAGATAACAACGTAATAGAGATAAGAGACAAAGGCTGGTGGTCTTGCTAATGACCAACAAGGTCGCCCCATAAGACTAACTCTTAGTACCAGACTGCCATATTACTCGTGTCAAGAACATCAAAGAAATCGCTAAACCCTTCTTCCAAGGTTTCGTTATAGCCATTAAGACGCCCAAAACCGTCGGTATCTTTAACTGGTTTAACTAACTTCATACCAGCCAGAACTGGCATAGTCTCTATTTTGGCGGTAGGCGCCACATGCGACTTATCGTAAGCACTAAGTCGACCATAATTACCAAACTTTTTATTTTTATCGACAACAATTGCATCGGTGGTAACAAAGGTTTTTTGAGCAGCACTCGGTGGCTGAGCATAGCCATGCATGCGGCCCATATCGCCGGCTTCTACACTGCCAAATGGTAAGGTAACAACTAATAATAAACTTACAGAAAATAGTTTCATAACCATTCCCAAGCAACTCCTTATGCCAATCAAATTTTAGTTGCTAGCTATTATACAGACGAAAGGCTTAAAAGGTAAATGGTAATTACTGATGCAGGACATTAAGAAAACTAATAATGCCTGCCAACTATCCAGTTTAATTAGCTTAAGAAACCAGGCCAATAGCCTAGCCATATCAACCCGCTGCTAATGACGTGTAATTGAGTGAAAACCTGCATCTCCCTCAATAAAAAGTTGAGTGGCATCGACACAATCGAAGTGATAATTTTTATTGCAGTACTCGCAGGCCACCTCGATATTGCCTTGCTCTGCAATAATGCTTTCCACTTCTTGCTGGCCTAAGCCATTCAGCATTTGCTCGATACGCTCACGCGAACAACTGCAATGAAAATGAACAGGTTCACTTTCGTACAAACGAATATCATCTTCATTAAATAATCGATGCAGTAAATCTTCTTCGTCGAGTGTTAATAATTCTTCGTCGGTCAAGGTCTCGGCTAAAAATTTTATTCGCTGCCAGTCGTCTTCGGCCATTTTTGTCGATGGCATTTGTTGCAACATAAAGCCTGCAGCACGATTGTCACGAGCAACAAACCAGAGACAAGTTGCCAACTGTTCAGATTGTTTAAAATAATGCTCTAAACAGCCGGCCAAGCTCGGCTCGATTAGCTCAACGATACCTTGGTAACGACTCGCCTTATCTTGCGGGTCAACGGTAATTGCCATATGACCGGCACCAAACAGCTTCGCCATATCAGGCTCTAGCAACTCACCTTGCTGCCAATTCACCAAACCACGGATGTGTCGTTTGCTGTCATATTCGACCACCAGCAAATTCGCTGGCCCACTGCCTTGCATCTGCAATATCAGTTTGCCTTGATATTTAATGGTGGTGCCGAGCAAGGTTACAGCGGCCATTGCCTGGCCTAGTAATTCAGCCAGTACCGGTGGATAAGGATGGCGCTCTAGCACCGCTTGATAACTGTGCTCTAAACGAACGATCTCGCCGCGCACACCCAGTTTTTCAAACATAAAGCGGCGAACACTATCACTAGCCTGCATTTCTCACCTCCAATCGCAACGAGGGCACTCAAGGGTGCATGATAGGTGGCTTTCGCAACCGAGTGAAAGCCACGCAGTGCATGCCATTGGGCGGCCACAATAGATTGAGTGTGAGCAAGGCGGGCTAAACATCATTACTCCCCAATACGCATGAGCAAGCCATGCCGGCGTGCGACGGAAAATACATAAAGAAATACCACAATAGAAAGTAACAAGTAAGCCACATTAAGCACCGTAGCAGTATAAAACAATGACATGGGGAACTGATGATCGAACATCACTGAACGCAGACCTTCAAACACATGGCTTGCCGGCAACCACCATGCAAGCGTCTGCGCCCATTGCGGTAATATTTCAATAGGATAAAAAATACCACTGAGTGGCGCTACCGCAAAGACCACAACCCAAGCCAGGCTTTCAGCGCCAACACCAAAACGCAATACCAATGCGGCAACAACAAGCCCCATCGCCCAGCCCATCACCAGCAGGTTGGCAAAAAAGGCCAGCAAAGGCAAACCAAGATCAAATATCGAATAGTGATACATGGGGATGGCTAATAAGGCGGCAACGCCAACACCTATCACCGTACGCACAAAACTAATTAGCAACAAAGACGCGACTAACTCGATAGGGCGCAATGGACTAACAAAAAGATGGGCGAGATTGCGCGCATGCAGTTCTTCAAAAAACACCAGGGATACTCCAAGCTGGCCTCGAAACACAACATCCCATAACAACACTGCACCAATCAAGACGCCCGCAGCTTGCGCCAACCAACTGTTGTTTTCGGCAAAGAACTGACTTATCAAGCCCCATAAAATCATTTGCACAGTTGGCCAATAAGCAAGCTCAACCACACGCGGCCACGAACTGCGTAGCAAATAGAGGTAACGCAGACACATGGCGTAGATACGTTGAACGCTGCTGTCTTTATACTCACGCTTAACGTTTACGCTAGCCGAACTTTGCGTTTTAAAGTTCAATCGGGCCTTCCTCCGGGAAACGTATCGTTTCTCTGGTGATATCAATAAACACTTGTTCCATTGAGTCACGCCTAAAATCTGCAATTAGCTGGGCTGGCGTTCCGCGCGCAACAATGCCACCACGATGCAACATAATGACGTCATCACATAGTTGCTCGACCTCGCCCATATTATGAGAGGCCAACAATATGGTTGCATGGGTGCGCACTTTATAATCTGTTAAATATCGGCGAATGCGATCAGCACTGTCGGGGTCGAGCGAAGCGGTAGGCTCATCAAGCAATAATAATTCAGGTTCATTGAGCATAGCCTTAGCGATGGCTACCCGTGTTTTCTGGCCCGCAGACAGGGTGCCATAACGACGTTTTCGCATTGCTTGCAGATCCAGTGCTTCAAGCATTTCATCGATACGTTCATTGATGTTTACGACACCGTATAAGCGCGCGTAAACACGCAAATTTTCTGTAATGGTTAGCCTTTGTGGCAGGTCGACATAGGGCGAAGAAAAATTAATGCGTGGCAAAACCTGAAAACGATCATTGGCCATATCAACGCCAAACAAATGAATGCTACCGCGAGTGGGCAACAACAAACCCAATAACATAGAAAGCGTTGTCGTCTTGCCAGCACCATTTCCGCCAAGCAATGCCGTAATAGAACCGCGTGCAATATTAAAACTGAGGTCGCTGACCGCGGCGACACTACCATAGGTTTTACTTAGCCCCTCAACGGCGATGACGGGTAAAGACATGGACTAGCTAATCTGCTTACGTAATGAATTTATCACTGGCGCGGTTTGCGGTCTTTGTTTACGCCAAAGAAAAAATGATTCTGCTGCTTGTTCAACCAACATGCCCAAGCCATCGTAAGCTCGGTTAACACCGTGTTGCTTAGACCAGGCGACAAACGCCGTGTCTTGTGCGGCATAAAACATGTCATAACAAAGACTATTGCTGTTGACGATATTATCAACCAAAGGCGGAAGCTTGCCATCGATGCCCGCCGATGTCGCGTTGATAATAATATCGTAGGCATCATGCTTATCGAGTTCTTCATAGCCACAAGCAAGCACTTTACCCATGCTTTTAAAACGTTGCTTTAGCCTATATGCCTTGTCGATTGTGCGATTAACAATTGTAATGCCTGCTGGAGATTCATCGAGCAATGGCCCCAACACGCCCTGCACTGCGCCACCGGCACCGAGAATAAGAATACTTTTGCCACGCAGATCGAAGCCGATGTTTTGAGTGAGATCACGCACCAGGCCTACACCATCGGTATTGTCGGCATACACTTCATTATCACGTTCAAAAATAAGTGTATTGGCTGCTTCAGCCAGTTTTGCACGCGCACTGCAATGCGTCGCATAACGATATGCCTCCTGCTTAAATGGCACAGTAATATTGGCGCCAGCACCGCCATTAGCTTGAAAGTTTCCAATGGACTGCTCGAAACCACCAATGTCGACCTGCATCGCAGTGTATTCCATGCGCTGATTAGTTTGCCTGGCGAATTCGGCATGAATCATCGGTGATTTGCTGTGCGCAATAGGATTGCCCATTACGGCATATTTGGAAGGTGTATCAAAATCAAATAAAGAAGACATTAATGAATACCACGCACGGTTATGCAAACCCGCCAATAAAAAACTTAGGTGCGATTCTAAGCAATTATTCTGCTAAGACGCTAACTTTGGCGGCCATAATAAAATCGTTTTCGTGCAAGCCACCAATTTTATGCGTAAAAAAAATCACCGTACAATAACCCCAACCAAAAGTAATATCAGGATGGTGATTCTCTTCTTCTGAAATGGCGCCAACACGATTTGCAAACTGCATGGCCTGCGCAAAATTCTTGAACTCAAACCCACGTTCAAGCTTGCGGGCATTATCAATTAAGCGCCAGACTGGAATGTCTTTCATCATACCGCGCGCAACATCTTCCGTGATAGGCGGAATGCCGCCTTGACATGGCACACAAGCTTTAGATTGCAGGGACATCAGCGATTCTCAATGTTGAGTTTAATCACTGATAATAACGCTTGGCTCAGTTCAAACCAAGCATGTTGCGAAAATAGATTTAGAGGCCGGGCAAGGTCAGCGTTACCGCACCTGGCGTCACTGCCTTTTTAGGCGGTACAGGGGGTGATGCCTTGGATGGAGCGAGAGTCGCACTAGTAGCAGGCTTGGGTGCAGTAGGTTTAGGTGCGGACACAGAACTACCAAAGTCGATCTTAATTGGTGAACTACTGTTCGCAGGTGGTGCTGTCTTGACATGAGTCGGGGCCACAATAGAAGCAGGTTTTGGGGTGGAGACTGAGCCTCCGCCAAGATCAATTTTAATGAATGAACTACTGCTAGCAGGTGGTGCTGCTTTAGCTATTGGGGGAGTTGGAACTGCACGTTCAGCTGCTGCGTTCAACTCCGGCAATGATATTATCGGTAGTTGTATTTGCTCACCATCTATCGCTGGCGCTGCAGAGGGCAGTGGCGCTTTTTGAGTATCAACAATAATATTTTCGCCTTCCAGCACATTAGTATCATTGATCAGCGATTGCGATATTCCTTCAAGCGGATTAGAAATCGGCACCGAGCTTTCAAGATCAAGGTCCTCAGCTGAGTCAATTTTAAGCGCCCCTTCCTCTTTACCTATTGCTTCGTCGGTGACTTTGTTCATCACCACAATACTGATGCGACGATTAATCGGATCTTTTGGATTATCGGGGTTATACAACGAAGAGTCTGCCAAGCCGACAACACGGCCCACCTTTCCCTCTGGCATACCTGCATTGATTAGTGCGCGGCGCGCCGCATTGGCGCGATCTGCCGACAATTCCCAATTACTGTAGCCGGCATGCCCGACAAATCGCGCAGCATCAGTATGGCCGGTAATACTAATACGATTACCGACATTAGAAATAATGGGGGCAATCTCTCGTAGAATTTTTGTTGCGTGCTCACGCATCACTGCTTTACCCGACTCAAACATCGGACGGTTTTCTTTGTCGACAATCTGGATGCGTAAACCTTCTGGTGTCACACTGAGCTTAAGCTGATCTTTATATGCCTTCAACTCCTCCTTCTCTTCAATGGCTTCTTTAAGCACTTCCAGCAGCTCTTCCATCTGCCTGGCTTCTTCTTGTATTTCTTGTGAGCTTTGGCTGCCACTGGATTCGTTCCAGTCTTCACCTTCCCCTTTTGGCGTATTTTCCRCCCCACCGAGGTCWATCATACTGTCGCTAAAACCACTGCCTTGACCCACACCAATTTCACTTTCTGCATCAAAAAAACCGGAAATGGCTTGTTTTTGCTCTGGTGATGCGGTCGATAGCAACCAYAACAAAAGAAAGAACGCCATCATCGCCGTCGCAAAATCAGCAAACGCAACCTTCCAGGCGCCGCCATGATGAGCATGGGCGGCCTTCTTGATTCTCTTGATGACTATSGGGCGTTCTGCTTCGTCCATTTAAACGCTCACTACGCTGACAAGACCATATCTGTCACTACTTGTCTTTATTCTTCACATGCTCTTCCAATTCAGAAAAGCTGGGACGTTCTGTCGAATACAGGGTTTTACGACCAAATTCGATAGCAATTTGAGGTGCATAGCCGTTGACCTGCGCCATAATGCAGACTTTTATACATTCAAAAAACTTGGCCTCAGCCGCATTCATATGCCCCATTGCAGTGGCCCATGGGCCAACAAAACCATAGGCCAAAAGAATACCAAGGAAGGTTCCAACCAAAGCGGCAGCAACGTGAGCACCAATCTCTTCAACCGGCCCGCCGAGTGAACCCATAGTGATAACAATACCCAGCACCGCCGCAACAATACCAAAACCGGGTAAGGCGTCAGATACCGCATTTATTGCACCAGAGGCTGCTTCTGCTTCATGATGATGCGTCTCGAGCTCAATCTCCATGAGATTTTCGAGTTCCATCGGATTCATATTACCACCGACAACCAAACGTAAATAGTCGGTAATAAACACAACGGCATGATGATTGTGAAGAACGGCAGGGTACTTTTTGAAAATCTCACTTTCTTCCGGCTCTTCAACATCGCTTTCAATTGCCATCATGCCTTCCTTTCGCGCCTTGCTAAAGATATCGAACATAAAGGAAAGTAATTCAAGATAAGTTGCCTGGTTATAAGGCGATCCTTTCAATAACTTGGTAAGGCCTCCGAGGGCACGTTTTACTATCGGCATTGGGTTTGCCGTCACAAACGCGCCTAGTGCTGCACCACAAATAGTTAATACTTCGTAAGGTTGGAACAGGGCGATCAAATGCCCGTGAGATAAAACATACCCGGCAACAACAGCACCAATAACGATAAGAGCGCCAACAATGACTAACATAAGAAAACTTCCTCTGAAAAACCTCGTCCGAAACAAGATTTTTTACTGCGTACCAACTCCATAAGACTGCTATCGGCGCTTTCCGATAACTTCTTTAAGAACGCAGAGAAGAAATTAGAAAATACAATAATGCGGCAACGGGCGTACCGAATAAACTGAGGAATTGGCGCCATCAGAGCCGATGACGCCAGATCTGCTAAATATGGTGCCTAATTGGTGTCACGCAACCAAGTCGCAATTTTCTTGGCGTAATACGTCAACACACCATCGGCGCCAGCGCGCTTAAACGAAATCATCGTTTCCATGACGGTATCACGCTCATTCAACCAGCCATTTTGTGCCGCGGCGGCCAGCATCGCGTATTCCCCACTAACGTGATAAGCATAGGTCGGCACGCCAAACTTATCTTTAACTCGACGGACGATATCAAGATACAGCGTGCCAGGTTTTACCATCACCATATCCGCGCCTTCATCAAGATCAAGCGCAACCTCAATCAAGGCTTCGTCTGAGTTCGCCGGATCCATTTGATAGCTATATTTATTGCCCGCACCCAGGTTGGCAGAAGAACCCGCCGCGTCACGAAACGGCCCATAAAAAGACGACGCATATTTAGCCGAATAAGCCAATATACGTGTATTTATAAAACGCTCTTCTTCCAATGCCTCGCGAATCGCACCAATACGGCCATCCATCATATCGGACGGCGCCACCACATCAGCACCAGCCTGGGCATGGCTTAGTGCTTGGTTAAGCAACACCTCGACGGTCTCATCATTCAAGACATAACCACTTTTATCTAATAAGCCATCCTGGCCGTGAGTGGTAAACGGATCCAATGCCACATCGGTAATGATGCCAAGCTCAGGGAACTTAGATTTCAACTCATACACGGCGCGCTGAATCAGCCCCTCTGCGTTGTAAGCCTCCTCTGCTTTCTCACTTTTCTTGTCTTCAGGCACCAAAGGAAACAAAGCCAATGCCGGAATCCCCAACTCCAAAGCTTCTGCCGCTTCTTTTATCAGCTCATCAATACTAACGCGCTCGACACCAGGCATAGAAGCAACAGCTTGCCGTTGTCCCTTACCTTCAACAACAAACATGGGGTAAATTAAATCATTCGCACTAACAATATTTTCACGCATTAAGCGACGACTAAACACATCACGACGCATGCGGCGCATACGTCGCGGCACGATAGGGCCTTCTTTAAACTCTTCTACTGACATGGAATTCTATACTCTCTACTAGCGTCTACCGCGTTTTTTGGCGACTGTTTTTTTTGCTGCGGGTGTTTTCTGCTTTTTTTTCGCTGTCTTTTTAACAATCACATTTCTGGCAGGTGATTTTTTCTTCGCGCTTTTATTTTTTAGTATTGTTTTTTTTGGCGTGACTTTTTTTGGTGCAGCCTTTCTCATCGACTTTTTAACTGTTTTTTTAACTGGCGCCTTTTTAACCGAATTCTTCTTGATCACTTTTTTCTTTATAAGTTTTTCATTACTCGAAATTTTTTTCTTTGCAGCTTTCTTGATAACAGATTTTTTAGGGGACAATTTTTTCTTTGCTACTTTCTTTTTTAATACCGTTTTTTTCGCGGCCGTTTTTTTTGCCAACATCTTCTTAGCAACTTTTTTCTTGGCTGCGCTCGAATTTTTTATTGTCTTTTTAATCGTTGCTTTTTTCTTGGGTGAAACTTGCTTATTTGGTTTTTTAATCTCTGGCTTTTTAATTATTTTTTTCTTCGGCGCCATTTTCTTCGGCGTGTCTGCACCGTCATCGTTCGCCGCTTCTTTCTTGGCATTTACCTTCGTCTGTTTTTTAATCACCTCAGGCAATACAGCTGGTGGTAACGGTTCAGTTACCACGATAGATGATGCGTATACAATTTGATCTACTGGTGTTGCGGGCGCAAGATCGGCAACAGGCATCTGATCGATTTGGCTGGTTATTTTTTTAATACCCGCATAAATATCGTTGATATCACCAATAGCCTGAATAGTTCGCAACTTACGCTGCTCACGATAATAAGCAATTAGTGGCCGCGTCTGCACTTGGAAGATACGTAACCGTTGCTCAATAGTCGATTCGTTATCATCAGGGCGATGCTTAAGTACCTCACCGCAGTAATCACAACGATCTTCAATTTTAGATGGTGAGGTATAGACGTTATAAACAGCATTACAATCGGAGCAAGTACGACGACCAGTCAGTCGTTGCAGAAGAATATCTGCATCAACTTCCAGCATTATCGCTAGCTGCAACGGCTTGCCCAACTCACTTAACATATCATCAAGCGCACGCGCCTGATCAATATTGCGCGGAAACCCATCCAGAACAAACCCGTTGCCTGTATCGTCATCTGCAAGTCGGCTGGCAATAATCCCGAGCACCACCTCATTCGGCACCAGCTGACCAGATTCCATGGCGGCACGCGCTTGTGCACCTAAGGGGGTCTTATTGCGGATCGCCTCACGCAGCAAATCACCCGTCGAAACCTGCGGGACCTGATGTTCATCCATAAGTAGCTTGGCCTGGGTTCCCTTCCCGGAACCTGGCGCTCCCAACAACACAACTCTCATTAGGATAATGACTCCTTGGAGTAAAAAATAATAAGCATTTCAATTAGTTATTGTTTTTCTGTGCCCATCCTGGAATTGCAAGCTCACTACTCGCACCCAAGCACTCGCTAAAACTACTCTTTATATATACGAGAAGTCAACGCATAGGTCCATTGCGGCCTTGCAAAGGCTGCTCTCATCGCTCACCATCAGCTAATATTAACGAGAGAACAGGCTATGTCAAAGCCAAATGCATTTTATGCCCAATCAGGCGGAGTGACCGCTGTTATAAACACCAGCGCATGCGGGCTCATCGAAACCGCACGCCAACACAAAGACAAGATCGGCAAGATATACGCAGGTCGCAACGGCATCATTGGCGCACTGACCGAAGAGTTGATCGATACCAGCAAAGAATCAAAGCGAGACATCGCCGCACTGCGCCACACCCCGGGTGGCGCCTTCGGCTCTTGCCGACATAAACTCAAAGGTCTCGACGAGAATCGAGCCGAGTATGAACGCCTGATCGACGTCTTTAAAGCACACAACATCCGCTACTTCTTCTATAACGGCGGTGGTGATTCACAAGATACCTCGTACAAAGTCTCGCAGATCGCCCAAACACTGGGCTACCCCCTCAGCTGTATCGGTATACCCAAAACCGTCGATAACGACCTGCCCATTATCGACAACTGCCCTGGTTTTGGCTCTGTTGCAAAATATGTCGCCGTTTCCATACGTGAGGCAGCTTTTGATGTCGCCTCCATGGCAAAGACATCGACCAAAATCTTTGTGCTGGAAGTCATGGGCCGCCATGCAGGCTGGATTGCAGCCGCCGGCGGGCTTGCCTGCGAAAAAAAAGGCGACGCACCGCATATTATTCTGTTCCCTGAAATTATCTTTGACGAGACTAAATTTTTGAAGCGTGTTGAGCAAAGCGTTAAAAAACACGGCTACTGCGTAATAGTTGTCTCCGAAGGACTTAAGAACAAAGCCGGCAAGTTTCTCGCAGAGGCAGGTGGCCGTGATGCCTTTGGTCATGCCCAACTCGGTGGCGTAGCACCTATCATCGCCCAGCTTTGCAAAGACAAACTTGGCCACAAATACCATTGGGCCGTGGCCGACTACCTGCAGCGTTCCGCGCGCCATATCGCATCAAAGACCGATGTTGACCAAGCCTATGCCTTGGGCAAAGCCGCCGTTAAGCTCGCTCTTAAGGGCCAAAATGCAGTTATGCCAATAATTGAGCGCAAATCAAACAAGCCCTACCGCTGGGGTATTGGTGTTGCCAAACTGGCCGATGTCGCCAACGTCGAAAAGATGATGCCACGCAGCTATATCAGTCGTAACGGCTTCGCTATTACCGATGCCTGCCGGGAGTATCTACAGCCTTTGATAGCAGGCGAAGATTATCCACCATACAAGAAAGGGCTGCCGCAATACGTAGTGCTAAAAAATATCGCCGTGCCCAAAAAATTAAAAAAGCGCTTTGTAGTGGGATAAATCAGGACTAAAAACCATCACGAGAGTCGTACAGACATTTTATGTCACAATTAACTCGGTATACTTGGCGTCACAACCACCCTTCAATAGTAAATGTTTTCAAGGAGACAAAAAAAATGGGCCCACAAGTAGAATGCTCACCCATGCAGCAGTCATCGTTAGGCAAAGACCTAAATGCCGACGACTGCGCTGCCTTGATAACAGTAATGGGCGTTCAAGAATTTAAAGACGGCGAGGTGCTGGTTCAAGAAGGTGAAGCCGACTCCACCCTCTTTATACTTATCCATGGCGCCATTTCCGTTCATAGTACGATCAACGGCAAAATGACCAAGGTCTACACAATGAAGGTTGGCGAATGTGCCGGCACACGTGCCTTTGTCGATTTAGCCCCACGCCAGGCAACCCTAAAAGCCGTCGGCGACACCACGGTTTATACCTTGGAGCCCGAAGACTTTGAAGGCCTGCTCAACAGCCACCCAAAAGTGGTTTACAAATTCATGCGCGGTTTGTTCCGCCTGACTCACATGAACTTGATGCGCATGAATGCAGAAAGCCAGCATTTGTCTAACTATATTTTGAGAGCGCGGGGGCGTTACTAATAACGCTGAACCCCAATTCAAACTATCACGGCTTAAATACATTTTTCAGTCGATTAAACTGTTTTATC
Source organism: Gammaproteobacteria bacterium (assembly GCA_002400775.1). Classification (GTDB taxonomy): domain Bacteria; phylum Pseudomonadota; class Gammaproteobacteria. Next base: position 27,610 of record NVRF01000013.1, on the reverse strand, counting down.
GCTTTCTTCCGCATTAAGTAAAAGCGGAAAAAACAAAAATAAGAAAATAATTTTTTTTAGCATGCACCAATCCCTCGAAAAGCATAACGTTGCGCATGAGAGGCGCCGAGTCTTTTTTCGGCGTCCTACTCGATGCGTCTTGTTATATTCCGATTATTTGGTTCAATCCATCCACGATTTCCGCTAATTGCTCAGGCTCAACAGTCCCTAGTTTCTTCCCAATTCTTTCCACTGATAAGGTGCGTATCTGGCTGATTTTGACCCAAGAGGGTTTCTGTAGTTGTTTAGATTCTAGGGAATAGGTGAGGGGGAAGCGAGCTTTTTGAGGTTGGCTAGTTAAAGCCATYGCAATAACGGTGCCAGAGCGTTTGTTGAAAATATCATGGCTTAGAATAAGTACTGGCCTACGCCCAGCTTGCTCATGGCCGCGAGTTGGATTGAGTTCCGCCCAACGAACCTCCCCTCTTAATATTCGGGCCATTCAGACAAGTCCTCAGTTAAGCCTTCATCTGCCAAAGCCTTTTCATATTCCGGATCTAATTTCGCGCATTCCTGAGCTAGAAGACTGTGATTCAGCCGACTCAGTTTTTCTTTTACGGCCTCTTGAATTGCACGACTCCGACTAGGAAAAATGTGCTTTTTCACGAGCGCATCAACATCGGCTAACATGCCGGATTCTAGTGTAATTGCGATTTTACTACTGCTCATGCGGCACCTCCAATGGTATGATTATTGGTCATACTTAAATGTTTGTCAAGGAATATAACGACCAAGCTCACTTGCTGTTTTTGAGCGCAGCGAAAAAACGGTCAAGTGCAGCGCCTTGTTATGCGGGAATTACACTGATTACAGCTGCAGCCTAATATAACCAAGCAGCAGAATGTAGCCATATGCAATTAATGCTACCTTTCCCCAGAAAAGGATGTGGGTCGGGGCATTAAAATAGCCCGACACATCAACATCGGCTTGGTTGCTTTTATGCTTTCGCCAGTGATACCAGTTGAGCGCTGACCAGACAATGGCTTTATACACGTACTGCCCAAGGTCTAGGGTAAGCCCTGCAACGAAGCAATATAGGGGTACTAGCAATTCTTCCGAAAATTGAACACCACCACTTTGCCCTCCTACGCGAAAAAGCCAAATGATTGCAATCCCAGCGAAAGCTAGCTGCCGAGATAAATCGCTGGCTTTGCCGCTTGCTTCATAGGAGGCATCAAGAAGCCCCTGGATTTTCATTTTTTCTTTGGCCCTGTGGAATTAGTATTGCGCTTTTTAGAGGCTGCGACTTTCTTCTTCCCGATCTTTTGAGTAAGAGCACTGCCAGCGGCAGACTTTGATGCTTTGCTTGTTCTTCCATCCCGAAGCGTTTTTGATGCTGCTGTTGCAGCACCCGTGGAAGTATGTTTTTTTGGTGTCTTAGTTTGGGAAAGAGCACTACCGGCAGCCGTTTTCGACTTTTTTCCAGTGACCTTACTTTTCAGTGTCTTCGATGCACTTGACGCAGCCTTCTTGCCAGTAACCTTTTTATCTGCCATTTTTTCTCTCCTATTGTCTTCTTACCGCATAACAGTTTATTCTACAGCGGCTGTGTATCACGCTGTTGCTGTTTATCATTCCTTGCAGGGCATGATGATGTGCTTTCATTTTCCATGATATCAACGATTTATCTCCTTTTTTACCATTAATCACGTTAGTGATACACAGCATCTTTGTATCACCTTATTGCTGTTGTCGCAATAAATATCTCTTTCCTGGTTTCGAGCTAAGAATTTGATTTTTAACTAGTATGTTCGTGCGTCGGTCAATTACAAAAATCGTGATACACAGCAGCTGTTGTTTTATATTCAAGTGCATGTATAAATATACAGTAATTGTGCGGAGCGCTTGCTCTTTGCATCAGCTAAGGTCGAACGCTTCATAGCCCGGCTACCCAAGTGATAGTAATGCATAGTTTGAGCATTAAAACCAACCTCAATCTCTCTCAAACTTCGGCAACCACTGAGTTGTGCATAGACCATCACAATCAGTTGATCCCAACAACGAAACCCTTTGCTATATCTATCTGCTTGGTGATATAGCACGACTTTGTCGAAAGCACCTCGAGAGAGTCCCTTCATTAATTCGCTAAATCGGGTATTTCTATACATCTTGCAGCCTCTTGGGTTATTGAGTCCCTTCAATAGGTTTCACCCTCTAAACCTAAGTACTGCAACCTCTTTAGCTACAACTGTAATTCTTGTTCCGGACAGTAGTGTGCCCGCGCAGGCATGACGGTGAGCTTATTTCTTCTGCCGCAACGCAAGCCGCAATGCATTCAACTTAATAAAGCCATGTGCATCAGACTGAGTGTATGCACCACCGTCATCTTCGAAGGTGACAATGCTGGGGCTGTAGAGGCTGTCAGTAGCAGATTCCCTGCCAACGACAATAACGTTGCCTTTGTAGAGTTTGATACGAACGCGACCGTTAACGCATTGCTGTGAGGCGTCGATCATGGTTTGCATCATTTCGCGCTCGGGGCTCCACCAGTAACCGTTGTAGATCATGCTGGCGTAGCGTGGCATAAGCTCGTCTTTGAGGTGAGCGACTTCACGATCGAGTGTAATCGATTCTATGGCGCGATGGCCTTTTAACAGGATGGTGCCACCAGGGGTTTCGTAGCAACCGCGTGCCTTCATACCAACATAGCGATTTTCAACAATATCTGAYCGACCAACACCATGTTTGCCACCAAGCTCATTAAGTTTGGACAGCACTTCGTAAGGCGTCATCGCCTTGCCGTCGATGGCAACGACATCACCCTGCTTATAATCCAGTTCAATATACTGTACTTGGTCTGGCGCGTTTTCTGGTGAAACCGTCCAGCGCCACATGTCTGCTTCTGGTTCGGCGGCTGGGTCTTCGAGAATGCCTCCTTCATAGGAGATATGCAGGGCATTGGCATCCATAGAATATGGTGAGCGTGCACCTTGTTTACGTTCGATAGGTATGCCGTGCTCTTCGGCGTATTGCATCAGGGTTTCACGTGAAGTGAGGTCCCATTCGCGCCACGGTGCAATGACTTTGATATCAGAACGTAGGCCGTAATAACCCAGCTCGAAACGCACCTGGTCGTTACCTTTACCGGTGGCGCCGTGTGATACCGTGTCGGCACCAGTCTCGTTGGCAATTTCGATTTGGCGCTTGGCAATCAGCGGCCGTGCTATCGAGCTGCCTAACAAGTATTCGCCCTCGTAAACGGCATTGGAGCGAAACATGGGGAAAACAAAATCACGCACGAACTCTTCGCGCAGGTCATCAATGTAAATTTCTTTTACACCGAGCTGCTCAGCTTTAGTGCGCGCTGGCTCCAGCTCTTCACCCTGGCCGATGTCGGCAGTGAATGTAACGACTTCGCAATCGTAGGTATCACGTAACCATTGCAGAATTACTGAAGTATCAAGGCCGCCCGAATAGGCCAATACGACTTTATTGATTTTGCTCATTGCATGGTCTGCCCAAATTATTTCTTACGTTTTGCACTGCGGCGCAGACGTGACGAGAGGCGACGTGCCATTTCACCAAACATCTCTGTTTGCGTCGGGTGTGGATGAATTGCTTGCCCAACCTGCGTTAGGGTCAACTCACCTGCGACCATCATGACGCCTTCACCGATTAAAGTGTCTGCGTGATCAGCAAGGAAATGCACACCAACAATTTTTTGTGTGGTTTTATCGGCGACAATTTTCATAAGACCAAGTGTCTCATCTGTGATCATGGCTTTGGCGTCGATGCTCATTGGCATTTTAACTTCGACCGCATCAATACCTTTGGCCTTAGCCTGGGCGACGGACAAACCAACAAAACCGGCTTGCGGCCGTGAGAAGATCACACCGCAATCTTTGGCTTCATTGTAAGCAGCTTTTTCGCCAAGAATGGTCATCGCCGCAACGCGGCCTTGTTGRCCGGCGGTATGCGCCAGCATTAGGCCACCAATCACATCACCGACAGCAAAGATGTGGCTGAYGCTGGTGCGACAAGATGCATCAACGGTGATCACGCTCTTATCRGAGGCCACACCGGCATTATCCAGATTTAGCGGCCCTAGCACGGGGCGCTTACCAGTGGCCATGATAACGTAATCGCAATCGGCCTTGTGTTCGTTGCCRTCGRCATCTACGTAYCTAACTGACATCTTGCCCGGCTTGCCGGTCATTTCAGCAATTTTAGCCGAGGTATGTATGGTTAGACGTGGATCGTCGTTAAGTATGCCGGTCAGGGTCTTGGCGATTTCATCTTCAACTTCGGCAAGAATGCGTTCTTGCGCTTCCAGCAAGATGACTTCTGTGCCAAAGTCCTGGAAGATCTGCGCCATTTCGACACCAATGGCACCGCCACCGATGACAACTAATTTTTTCGGTGCTTTATCTAGCGCCCAAACGGTATCGGAGGTCAATACGCCGCCGTTTTTCTGCCCTTTCTCTGCGCCACCGATGGGCGGCACAAAGGGAGGCGCTCCGGTTGCGATCACGGCACAACCAAAACTGATTTCTTCGCCCTTATCACCCGCGCTTTGTGCCGCGCGCGAATGAGGGTCATCGTTATTGGTTGAGCTATCAACACGGATGACATGATCAGAGACGAAGCTGCCCTGGCCATGAATGTATTTAATTTTTACGCCGGTGTCGGTTTTATAGGCCATTTCACCGCGTRTTTCGAGAATKGAGCGACGGGTTTTTTCCATGTCGGCCCAAATTAATTTGGCCTTGTCGGTGCCGGTGATGCCAAGATGGGCGTCATGGGCGCGATCACGCAATTTATCTGCGGCGGCGCGCCATGCTTTCGACGGAATACAACCACGCCATAGGCATTCACCACCGGGGAATTTGGAATCGTTGATCATGGCAACTTTCAGGCCATGCTCGGTTAAATCACGTGCGCAGTCTTCGCCACCGGGGCCGCCACCAACCACAACAACGTCGTAATCCCAATCACCTTCCGGTATTGCTGGGCCCGTCGTCGACGCCAACCAGGTTTCAGGTTGTTCGATATTTGCTTTCAATGTATTCAAGTACTGCGCAACATCGGCACCGTTAACAACGCGATGATCGCCGGTGATGGTTAACGGCATGCCGTTAGGGCCAGCACTGGAGATAGCAAGAATACCAGCCATACCCGGGGTTGGAATGGCGTCGAAATAGCTAACACCCATCATGCCCATATTGGAAACCATGAAAGTGGGGTTGGCATATTCGTCCGGTGTTAAACGGCGAGTGCGAGCACGACTAACGAGATCTTGCCAAGCGTTATTTAAATCTTCGAGCGAGCGACTTTCGCAATTACGCAGTACGGGTACAACAAGGCCGCCTTCAACAGAAACTGCCATACCGATATCAACATTATCGCGCTCGATGATTTGATCGACAGGCTTGTAAGCCCAGTTCATCGAAGGATGTGATTTCATTGCCAGGGCGCAAGCTTTAGCAATAGCTACGGTTACTGAGACACCGGATTTTTTTGCAGCGGCAATCAATTTAGTCGGTTGTGCATCAACGGTCACACGGAAACYTGGAATGCTTAACGAACTGCTCATGGAGTGCGAAATCGCTTTTTCCATGGCGTTCATTGGACGGCCAACACCGGGCACGTCAACCTGATGAATGCCTGCCCCCGTCATTTGCGTCGCAACAGACGCACTGCCTGCGGCGCGCTGTACATCGGCAGCCTGAATAATGCCTGCCGGGCCGGAACCTTGCACTCGGTTTAGATCAACCTGCATGCCGCCCGCGACCTTGCGTGCATAAGGGGTTGCCTTACCGCTGTCAGGTCTTGCTGCGGGTACAGCCGAACCGCTGTAAATCGGTGTGGCTACTTTTTTTGCTGGTGTGCTTGTAGTTGAATCATCAGCGGCTTTCGCAGCGCTTACTGAAGTCGCTGAAAATGAGGCGGTTTCTACACTCGCTTTTTCATCAACCAGATAGGCCATGGCATCGCCAACAGCAATAACACTGTCAACCTCAGCCATCGGGCCGGACAGATAACCATCACGAAAGACTTCGACATCCATAATGGCTTTGTCGGTCTCAACAGTCGCGACAATGTCACCACGCTTAACTTTATCGCCTGGTTGTTTTTCCCAACTGACAACAACGCCTTCGGTCATGGTGTCAGAAAGCTGTGGCATCATGATGGTATGCGAGGCATTAGCTGGGCCAGCCGGTACGGCGGCAGCTGGCTCCTCTACAATAACCGTTGCTGCGGTACCAGCAGCGGCGGCGCCTGTAGATTCACTGGAAACCTCGGCGGCATCGGCTGCGATATAAGCGATGGCACTGCCCACGTTGACAGTGGCATCAACCTCAACCATCGGGCCGGATAAATAGCCTTCTTTAAAGACTTCGACATCCATAATGGCTTTGTCGGTTTCAACCGTGGCAACAATGTCGCCACGCTCTACCTTAGCGCCAAGTTCTTTTTCCCAACTGACCAGCACACCTTCAGTCATGGTGTCTGACAATTGCGGCATTGTTATAATATAGGGATCAGCCATCGACGTATTACTCAAAAATATTCAGCCACCACAGAGTGGCGGCCAAAACTAAATAGTGTTAGGGCTTGCCAAAAGACGCTAATACAGCAGTCACAACGTCTTTAGCATCAGGAATTGCCGCACGCTCTAGCGCATGGTTATACGGAATAGGCACGTGTACCGCAGAAACACGCACTGGTGGTGCGTCCAGCTCGAAAAAGCATTCTTCATTTATAATGGCCATAACTTCAGAGCCAACACCCACTATCGCTTCGGCTTCTTCAACAACAACAGCACGATGTGTTTTGCTTACTGAACGTTTAATGCCTTCACGATCCAAAGGGCTCAATGAATAAAGATCAATCACTTCCGCTTCGATGCCATGCTGCTTTGATAAAATTTCAGCGGCCTGTAATGCCCAATGTACCGAAATATTGTAACCGAACAAGGTAACATCAGAGCCTTCGCGCACAACATCAGAGCCTTCGAGCGGATGGAAAAACTCTTCATCCGGCACTTCACCTTTAAGGTTATACATGAGCTCGTGTTCGTTAATAAACACGGGGTCATTACAACGCACGGCAGACTTCAACAAACCATAGGCCTGTTTCGGTGACGATGGGGTCACCACACGCAGGCCGGCGATACCCATAAAGACCTTTTCCATACGCGCAGAATGCTGGGCACCTAATTGGTGCGCTGTGCCACCCGGTGAACGTATAACAATCGGCGCGGTTAGTTGTCCGCCGGACATATAACGCACTTTTGCTGCCGAATTAAAGATCTGATCCATAGCCAACCAGGCAAAGTTAACCGACATAATTTCAATGATCGGGCGCACGCCGATAAAGGATGCGCCGATACCCAAACCGGTATAACTATTTTCTGAAATCGGCGTATCCATAACACGATCAGCGCCATACTTCTCATACAAACCTTGAGTTGCCTTGTACGTACCACCAACAACACCGATGTCTTCACCCATGGCAATGACCAAGGGATCATTAGCCATTTCTTCGTCATGGGCGCGGCGAATGGCTTCCCAATACATCATTGTAGCCATTAGCTTGCGCCTCCACTAACATAAGGATCATTATCTGCAAGGACATATTTCTCGAGATCGGCAACACTCGGCTGCGGAGAATCTTCGGCGAATTTCACTATATCGTCATCAATTTCGGCGATTATCTTTTTATCCAGCGCTTGATAAGCATCCATTTTCAAGTCGCCCGACTCAATCAGGCGATCACGTAGAATCGTAATCGGATCACGCTTGGCCCATTCGGCTTCTTCGCTTTTTTCGCGATATGCATTAGAGTCAGACATAGAGTGTCCGCGAAAACGGTACGTCATTAACTCAAGGAAGTACGGGCCCTTGCCGCTGCGCACATGATCTACTGCGATCCTGGCTGCATCGTAAACGGTCTCGATATCCTGACCATCGGCCTGCGCGGATGGGATGTTATAGGCCGCAACCCGCTTGTATTGCTCCAGCTCAGAGGTTGAGCGATCAATACGAGTACCAATACCGTAGAGGTTATTCTCGCATATATAAAGGACTGGTAACTTCCATAGCGAGGCCATATTTAAGGACTCATGAAAGGTACCCTGATTATTCGATGCATCGCCAAGGAAGCAAATCGAGATATCGTCATCACCCTTAAGCTGAATGGCTTTGGCAATACCTGTCGCCAAGGGAAACGGGCCACCGACCAGTGAATAACCACCCATAAAGCGGTGCTTAACATCAAAGATATGCATGGAGCCACCACGGCCCTTGCTGCTGCCGGTTTCTTTACCAAACAACTCGGCCATCACTTCTTTCGGATCAGCGCCACATTTAATAGCGTGAATATGGTCGCGGTAACCGGTAATCGCGTAATCGCGGCCGGGACGTGCTGCTTCCAAAACGCCGTGCGCACAGGCTTCCTGGCCCGGATACAAGTGGACGAAGCCACCAATCTTGCGCTCTTGCGCGCCTTGATAACAGGCTTCCTCAAAGCGGCGAGCAAAAAGCATCTCTTGCAGCAGCCGTTTTTTATCGTCGGTGCTTAACATTCGGTAGGTTTCTTTTGTAATTGCAATAAGCGCGCTATGATCTGTTTTTTAATCCATCAGGTCAAGGCATAAACATCGCATCCCCTATGAAAATCCAATTAAAACAAGACCTAAGCACCATCGACCCCACTCATGTTGACACCCTGGAATCGCTCATCATCATTGTTGGCGACAGTGATAATCCAACTGATTGGGGGCAAATCCCACACAAAAAAGTAATTAATGMGCGTTTTTTGAACGCYAAACGCCGTAATGCCGCRRCCAACCCCTTTAATACCGACCTGCCAAACGATAAAGGCACGCGCGTCACCATCTGGCGACTCAAAGATGACCTGAGCACCTTTGAATATCTGGGTCTGGCGCGAAAAATCATGCATCAGGCCGTCACACACGGCAGCGATACCATCAGCGTTCAGCTRCAAAAATTGGCCGTTGCCACCCACAAACCACTGGTCGACGCCCTGATTTCAGCGCTTTATGCAGCGACCTGGCCTATCATGAATTTCAAAAGTGCTAAAAAGGACAAAAAAATGGCCAAGCACCTACATATATACGGCCTCAAAAGCGCTGTTGATGTAAAACAGAGCGTGGCAACATCTGAAGGCACCAATGTCGCCCGCGAGCTGACGCAACTGCCACCAAATGTGCTGACGCCCGGTGAGTACCGCAAGCGTATTCGCAAGCTGGCCACACAGTTTGGCTGGCAACACAAATTCTACGGCAAAGCGCAACTCGAACAACAAAAAGCGGGCGCCTTTGTTGCGGTGCTTGAGGCCAGCAACAAGCCAACTGGCGGCCTGGTTCATCTACGCTATCAACCGACAACGCGTAAACCTAAAAAAACACTAGCGCTGGTTGGCAAGGGCTTGTGCTATGACACCGGCGGCATCAATCTTAAACCTGCCAAATTTATGTATGGCATGCACGAAGACATGGAAGGCAGTGCGGTGGCATTGGGCACGTTGATTGCTCTGAGCCGTCTTAAAGTCGACTACGCTATCGATTGCTATCTTGCATTAGCCGTCAATGATGTCGGCCCTAACGGTTATCGTCCTAACGACGTCATTACTGCCAGCAATGGCACTACAATTGAAATTGTTCATACCGATGCCGAAGGTCGCATGGTATTAGCCGATACGCTGGCTATCGCCAGCAAGGCTAAACCAGACTTAATCATTGACTATGCCACGCTCACAGGCTCTTGTGTCGCGGCATTAGGCACACGCTACTCAGGCGCATTCAGTAATCGCGATGAGTTTCATATCGACATTATCGAAGCAGGACGCAAATCAGGCGAGCGTGTCTGGCCTTTTCCGCAAGACAAGGATTTTGATAGCGCGCTAAAAAGTAAAATCGCTGACATTAAACAATGCACCGTTGGCGGCGGCCCGGATCACATTCTTGCCGCACGCTTTTTAAACCGCTTTGTCGATACTAGCGTACCGTGGCTGCATATCGACTTGGCTGCCGGCAACCATAAAGGTGGGCTAGCACACATTCCTACAGAAACAACGGGCTTTGGTGTGCGGTTTAGTGTAGAACTGCTCGGCAGTAAAATTTTTAGCCAAATGTCAAAATGAGAAATACAGCCTAAACGATACTCAGCTTTCATAGCCGGCGTTCAAACGGCTATGCATTTTGTGTATGCTGACTTTATAGTTGTTTAGTGTCAGGAGGAAAAACGATGAAACCGTCTAATGCCATCACGCTATTATTGGCATTATGTCTCTTGCCTGCGGCCTCTACTATTGCCGCCGATACCACAATTCGTGTTGGCGGCACCGGCAGCTCTCTCAGTATGATGAAGATACTGGCCGCTGCCTACCACGAGTCGTATCCAGACATGCACGTTAAAGTGGTGCCACGCCTTGGTAGTAATGGTGGCATGCGCGCACTGCTTGCTAAAAAAATCGATATCGCAATCAGCGCACTGCCGCTGAATAAAGACGCACGCAAAGCAGGTGCTGTTCAAGACGAATACGCCCGCACCCCCTACACATTCACCCAGCACCCCGACAACCCCCCTTTAAAAAGCATCACTACGGCGCAGTTGGCCAACATCTTCATAGGCACCACCAAAAACTGGACAGGCGGTCAAGTCATGCGACTGGTAATGCGCCCACTCAACGATTCCGACACCCTGTTCATGCAAAACATTGCGCCGGAAGTCAATGAGGCGGTCAAAGTCGCTCTCACGCGTAAAGGCATCATCATGGCGCCAACTGATCGGGATAGCGCTGACGCACTTGAATCCATTTCCGGCGCCTTCGGCGTAAGCACACTTGCTCAAATAAAAGCAGAACAACGCAAACTCAAGCCCATCGCCCTTAACGGCGTGATGCCCAGCATACAGGCGCTGGAATCAGGCCAATACAAGTACTATAAATCACTGTCAATCGTGACCCGTAAAAACCCTGATAGCGCGACACAACGTTTTATTGCCTATGTTCGTTCGCAAGCAGGTCAACAGTTGCTTAGGGAATATGACCACGTGGTCGTCCCGAAACAATAACGGCGGCCATACCTAATGCCCTCAAATCGTAACCTTACTCAAGTTACCGCTCGACTGGCCGGCACCCTTGCTTTGCTTATCGCGCTCGCCGCACCGATAAGCTATCTCGCGCTCAGTTATCAATATCAAGCTGCGCGTATACAAACCGAGGCAGAGTTTTATGCGGCCAGCGTATCACGTCTTATTAATACTGAACCCGACTGGTGGCAATATCAGGTTCAACGATTAAAAGTGCTCATCACAGGTTACAACGACGATGAAAAACTAGAGTTGCGCAGTATTATCAACCTCGATGGCGAGGTTATCGTGCAGAACAGCTATCAAACTCCATCCAGCCTGATGATGACACGCTCTGTGCCACTGCTTGACTCCGGCAATATTGTTGGTCACGTCGAAATAACAAGCTGCCTATGGCCCCTGGTCAATGGAACCATTATCGCGGGATTGATCGGGCTTGTATTGGGCGGCATGATCTACCTGGTGCTGATCGTCTTTCCGCTGCGCGCGCTAAAACAAGCAGTACAGACGCTAGCCGATGAAAAAGAGCGTGCTGAAGTCACCTTGCATTCAATTGGTGAAGCCGTTATTACTACCGATAATAATGGTATTGTCGACTACCTCAATCCCATTGCTCAAACACTCACTGGCTGGAGCCAAAAGAGCGCCTGCGGCCTGCGCCCAGGTGAAGTGCTACGTTTCAGTGATACAGGTAACGATGGCCAACCTACCTACCCTATCGAAAAAGTATTGGCAAGCAAGGGGAAACTGGCACCAAGCGGCAAGACCACCATGGTCTCTGCGAACGGGCATCCTATTTCAGTTGAGTACGTGGCCAAGCCGATTCGTAACAGTGTTGGTGCAATCAGCGGAGTAGTCCTGACCTTCCGCGATATCACCAAAACCAACAAGCTAGAGCAAAAACTGAGTCATCAGGCGACCCATGACGAACTCACCGGCCTGATCAATCGGCGCGCCTTTCAACAGGAATTGCACTACGCAATAAACAGCGCACGGCAAGACAACCACCACCACGTGTTGTGTTTCATGGACCTTGATCAATTTAAGGTCGTTAACGACACCAGTGGCCATGGCGCTGGCGACGAATTACTGCGATTGCTCGCAGTTGAGCTCAAGGCAGCACTGCGCAGCGAAGATGTGCTGGCACGATTGGGTGGCGATGAGTTTGGTCTGCTCCTTAAAGGCTGCCCCATAGAAAAAGGAGAAGAGATAGCACAAACACTATTGCAAACTGTTCGCAATTTTCGTTTTCCCTGGCAAAACCACGTGTTTTCAGTGGGCGTCAGTATTGGCATAGTTGGCATTGATGCCAAGTGTAGCGGGCTGGTCGAAATAATGAGCATTGCCGATGCTGCATGCTACGCTGCCAAAGACCGCGGCCGCAATTGCATCTATATCTATCGCAGGAATGATAGTGAAATGTCACAACGACGCGGTGAAATGCGCTGGGTATCACGTATCACCCGCGCTATCGATGAAGACCGCCTACAGCTTTATTATCAGACCATTTTGCCACTCAATCCGGCACCCGATGACACGACAAGCAAACATTTTGAAATCCTGGTACGCATGGCTGATGAGGATGGCAAGATGATATTACCCAACCACTTTATCCCTGCCGCCGAGTCCTATGGTGTCATGCCCAACATCGACAGATGGGTCATTAAAAACACCTTTGCCATGATTGCGCCACGTTATCGCGACAAGAAAAAACGACTAAACGATACCTGTTGTATCAATCTCTCTGGGACCAGCTGGAGCGACGAAATGCTGGCAGACTATATCTACGAAATGGCTGCGCGCTATCGTGTCCCGCCACGCATCATCTGCTTTGAACTAACCGAAACCGCCGCCATTAATAATATCAACAACACTCAAAAGTTTATTAATGAATTGAAAGAAGTTGGCTTTCGCTTTTCACTCGATGACTTTGGCAGCGGCTTCAACTCATTCAGCCATCTCAAACGCCTGCCCGTTGATTACCTGAAGATCGACGGTAGCTTTGTCACCCATATAATGGATGACAAAATTGACTACGCCATGGTCGAAGCCATCAACCACGTTGGTCACACCATGGGCATCGAAACCATCGCTGAATTTGTCGAGGACGATGAAATTTTGCAAGTGATTCGCGCTATCGGGATCGATAATGCACAGGGCTATGGTATCAGCAAACCCGTACCGTTTACTCTCGCCTCGCTCGAATCCGGATCTATAGACCCGCCACCAGAAGACGACCGTGACGAATCTATACCCATCCGAATCGCCAGGCTGAATGCAAAGAAGGATCGCTAGTGTAATTACTGGCTTTCTCTATTTGCATTCAGCATGAAACACTACATAATGTCTAGTAGCATTAGGCTACACTGCATAGACTTCATCATTAACTATCACCTCCTCACTTAGTTGGCGCGCGCGTTTGCGGTCCCACAATTTCTCGTGAAAATGATAAGCCACAGAGTTAATCATGGGCTCAACCAAGGCCACCGCGCCACCAATAAGCAAGCTGCCGGTCATTAGGTAAATCACGGTGAAGGCAACAACAAAATGCATTACCATAAAAGAAAGTGTTTTAGCCATGTGTATTGCCTCCTTTGTCAAATAAGAATTATTCTCATTTAAAGGATGGCATTGACGGCAGAGTTAATCCAATTTTTTTATTAAATAGCCATGATTGATTATATTTATTAATCGCCAACCGGCGTTATAATTGCCTCCTGAAACCTGACATTTACCCACTGAAGTAACCATGACTGCCCTTCACATCGATGCAATACACAAGCAATTCCCTGGCGTCAAAGCGCTGAATGGCATTGATCTCTCAGTCGAATGTGGCGAATTTTTTGGTCTACTCGGCCCCAATGGCGCGGGTAAGTCGACTCTCATCAATATTATTGCCGGACTCATGAGCGCCGACAGCGGTACAGTCTCTATTATGGGCCACGATGTTAAAAAAGACTTTCGCCAAGCCCGCAAAAATCTTGGTATCGTGCCGCAGGAACTCGTCTTCGATCCTTTTCTGACAGTGCGTGAATCCATTCGCTTGCAAGCCGGTTACTACGGCGTTGGCAAAGAAGGCTATGACTGGATCGATGAAGTTATTGATGCCTTGATGCTGACCGACAAAGCCAACGTCAATATGCGCGCTTTGTCCGGCGGTATGAAACGGCGCGTGCTGGTAGCGCAGGCCCTGGCACATAAGCCACCGGTTATCGTGCTCGACGAACCCACTGCTGGCGTTGATGTTGAGCTACGACGCTCGCTGTGGGAGTTCATAAAACGCCTGCATGGCCAAGGCCACACTATCATTTTAACGACCCATTATCTTGAAGAAGCCGAGGCCTTATGCGACCGCATTGGCATTATCGATCATGGCAAGTTAATCGCGCTCGACACGACAGATAATTTAATGGCCAGTGGCATCGCGGCAATATCGCGGCTGCGTATCACCATTGCCAACAGCCCGGCTGTATTACCAGAGACATTAAAACCACTGCTGGCTAAGCGCGAACCCAATGAATTACTGTTTGAATATGACCGATCAAAACATTCAGTGCTCGACATCATCGACGCACTGCGCGCGGCAGACATTGAAATCGTTGACATCAACACCGAGCATGCCGATCTTGAAGACGTGTTCATGTCATTAACGGGTAGAAGAGAACCATGAATACCATTGGCTTCAAAACACTGCTGAGAAAGGAGTTGTTGCGATTCTGGAAGGTCGCTTTTCAAACTATTTTCGCACCCGTTATCACAACATTACTTTACCTGGTTGTGTTCAGCCAGGCCTTAGACTCGCGGGTCAGCGTATTTCATGGCATCGAGTATGCGGTATTCCTGGTGCCAGGGCTGGTTATCATGGCGGTATTACAAAATGCCTTTGCCAACAGCTCGTCGAGCCTGACTCAGGCCAAAATAACAGGGCATATCATCTTGATTTTGTTGCCGCCCTTGTCTCATCTTGAGCTTTATATGGCCTATACCATAGCGGCCATGGTGCGTGGCATGGTCGTTGGCCTCGGTGTGCTCATTGCCGCAACCCTATTTATACAAATACCCGTCCATAACTTCGGCTTCTTATTTATTTTCGCTCTGGCAAGCAGCGCCGTATTGGGTTCAATAGGAATGATCGCCGGCATCTGGGCAGATAAATTTGATCAACTGGCTTTGTTTCAAAACTTTATTATTATGCCCTTAACTTTTTTAAGCGGTGTTTTCTATTCCATACAAAGCCTACCCGCATTTTGGCAGTTTATTTCACACCTCAATCCAATTTTTTATATGGTTGACGGCTTTCGGTATGGTTTTCTCGGTGTCTCCGATGTCTCACCCTGGTACAGCCTGACGTTTGTTATTGTTGCTATGATAGGATGCACGGCCTTGACATTAACTCTACTCAAAAGCGGCTATAAGCTACGCCACTGAAATGCCTGACAAACAATGAATAAAATCGATTTATCTACGCGCTTTCGCGGCTTTCTACCGGTTGTGGTCGACGTTGAAACTGCGGGCTTTGATGCGAAAAAAGATGCGCTGCTGGAAATTGCAGCAGTAATGATAACGGTCGACGAAAACAACCAGCTGACATTGGGTGAAACCCATGCCTGTCATGTCGAACCTTTTAAAGGCGCCAACCTCGATGAAGCTGCGCTAGCCTTTAACAAGATTGATCCCTACCACCCGTTTCGCATGGCATTATCAGAGCACGATGCACTGAGCAAAATCTTCAAACCGATACGCCACGCCGTTAAAGAACACCAATGTACACGTGCAATACTGGTTGGTCACAATGCCTTTTTCGATCTGGGTTTTTTAAATGCAGCGGTTGATCGCAGCGGCATCAAACGCAATCCGTTTCATCCCTTTAGTAATTTTGACACGGTATCACTAGCCGGGCTGGCCTATCAACAAACAGTACTGGCGCGGGCAGTGCAAACAGCCGAGATTGACTGGAACCAGGACGAGGCGCACTCTGCCATCTATGACGCCGAAAAAACAGCGGAGTTATTTTGTAAGATCGTTAATCGCTGGGACGCGGAAATCAGCCCCCCAGCAATAACGCAAAAACCAGACTAGCGAGCTAGGCGTTGCTGGCTTCAGCGACGGGCAACATTTTTTGTAGTTCACCCTGCTCATAAAGCTCAAGCATAATGTCTGAACCACCCACCAATTCACCCTTGATAAACAACTGAGGGAAAGTGGGCCAGTTCGAATACTGTGGCAACGCGCTGCGCACTTCAGGCTGTTCCAACACATTAATGCTAGCAAATTTAGCATCACAAGCAGTCAAAATTTGCGTTGCCTGAGACGAAAAACCACACTGAGGAAATGTAGGCGTGCCCTTCATAAAAAGCACCACATCATTCTCTTTTACGGTTTTGTCTAGTTGATCAATAATATCCATAATTACATTCTCTTTATAATAGCTATCAGCCAATATTAGGGTAATTTTAACGCTTTTCAAGCATCAATGTCCTGTCATCGCAAGCGCCCCTACCACCACCACCCACTATGATAGTATCAGAACGCATAAACACTGGCCCGGCCCCAGCAGCCACGATAATCTTTAAGTAATCAAACAGGCTTTACCGGCACCCTACCGTACAGGCGCCACGCCATAAGTTTAACCCGCATACAAGCCCAAACACACCATCAATGACAAAATAAGCGAACAAACAAGAGGCCCATAGCGCACTAGTGTAGTGTTTGCGCTGGAGCTGGCGCTTAAGGTGCTGATATACTCGTTCTTTAACTTGTTTAACATATTACAGCGGGAGCTTAACGATGGCACACGAATTACCTGCATTGCCTTATGCACTGGATGCGCTAGCACCTCATATTTCGGCTGAAACCCTGGAAATCCACCACGGCAAACATCATGCGACGTATGTCACCAATCTAAACAACCTGGTTACTGGCACCGAGTACGAAGGCCTGTCACTGGAAGAAATTATCACCAAAGCACCTACGGGCGGCATTTTCAACAATGCCGCACAAATCTGGAACCACAGCTTCTATTGGAATTGCCTGAGCCCAACAGGCGGTGGCGAGCCAACGGGCGCGGTTGCCGATGCCATTAATGCCACCTTTGGTTCATTTGCCGAATTTAAAGAGCAATTTTCTAAAACATGCATCACCACCTTTGGTTCCGGCTGGGGTTGGTTGGTTAAAAACAGCGATGGTTCTCTGGCATTGGTCAGCACCAGCAATGCCGGCAACCCACTAACTGAAGGTCAGACACCTATTTTAACGTGTGACGTGTGGGAACATGCTTATTACGTCGATTACCGTAACCGCCGTCCTGATTATGTCGCTGCGTTCTGGAACCTTGTCAACTGGGACTTTGCTAACGCGAACCTTGGTTAGTGTAGCGTTTACTAACCATAACGTAGATAACCAGTGCGGCAGCCTTCTGGCTGCCGTTTCTTTTTTTGAAAATTGATTCAGGAATAAATACCAAGGTGACAGGATTAATGGCTAATTACACGCGACTGCCGGTTAGTTTTCGCCACGGCAAAGGCTGTTGGTTATGGGATGACGCTGGCGAAAAATACCTGGATGCCTTATCTGGCATTGCCGTCTGTGGGCTCGGCCACGCGCACCCGGCCGTGAGCCATGCCATAAAAGAACAAGCCGATTTACTGTTACACACGTCAAACGTCTACAACATTGAACTGCAAGAACAACTTGCCCGTAGACTCAATGCCTTATGCGCGACCGAGTCCGTTTTTTTCTGCAACTCAGGCGCCGAAGCCAACGAGGCCGCCATCAAGATCGCACGTCGCTACGGTCATAGCCGCGATATCAGTCACGCAAAAATTATTGTCATGGACGGCGCCTTTCATGGCCGCACGCTCGCGACTTTATCCGCCACCGGCAATAGCAAAGCAAAAGAAGGCTTTGCACCACTGGTTGAGGGTTTTGCCCAGGTTCCATATAACGACATTGATGCTGTTGCAACCTACAGTGATGATCCAAATGTAGTCGCTGTAATGGTTGAGCCAATACAAGGTGAAGGCGGCATCTGCATCCCTGACGAGAATTATCTACCTGAATTACGCAAACTCTGCAGTGACAATAAATGGTTGCTGATCACCGACGAGATTCAATCAGGCATCGGTCGCAGCGGTCGTTGGCTCGGCGCGCAACATTCCGGCGTCAAAGCCGATGTTATTACCCTGGCCAAGGGCTTGGCTAATGGCGTCCCCATCGGTGCCTGCCTTGCACACGGCGTAGCGGCAAAAATGCTTGGCCCTGGCTCTCATGGTTCCACTTTCGGCGGCAACCCATTGGCTTGCCGTGCAGCGCTCGCCGTTATCAACACCATCGAGCAAGACGATTTAATGCGTAACGCAGCCGTTATGGGTGAGTATCTGAAAAAAGGATTTGAAACCCGCTTGGCTGGCTTGGTAATAGTGAAAGAAATTCGCGGCCAAGGCCTGCTCATTGGTATTGAATTAAACACGCCATGTGCAGAACTGGCAAAAAAAGCCCTGGATAAACACATGCTTATCAATGTCACAGCGGAACGCGTAATACGCTTGCTACCGCCACTCATATTACAACAGTCCGAAGCCGATTTGATTATTGAAACCGTTAGCGATTTAATCACCGACTTTGCCGGACAGAATACCTAAGGAATTACACTGTGCCAGTTAGACATTTTCTTACACTAACCGATCTCAGCAGCAGCGAGCTAAATGCGTTGGTTGCACGTGCTATAGAACTCAAAGCGCTACATCGTCGTGGCGCAATCCACGAGCCATTAAAGAATAAAGTCCTGGCCATGGTGTTTGAAAAGTCCTCTACACGCACGCGTGTATCATTTGAAGCCGGCATGATTCAGCTTGGTGGCGGCTCGATCTTTCTCTCGTCACGCGACACACAATTAGGTCGCGGTGAACCTATCGCCGATACCGCACGCGTGCTGTCACGCATGGTCGATGCCATTATGATTCGCACCTTTGCTCACRACACAGTGGTAGAACTTGCYGAATATGCCAGTGTKCCRGTTATTAACGCRYTAACCGATGAYCAYCAYCCCTGCCAGCTATTAGCAGATATACAAACCTTTGTTGAGCATCGTGGCARCATTACAAATAAAACAGTCACCTGGGTCGGTGATGGCAATAATATGTGTCACTCGTATATGCAAGCAGCAAAACAGTTTGGTTTTAAACTCAACATCGCCTGCCCCGAGGCTTACGAACCCAAAGCAGACATCATGTCAACCTGGGGCGACAACAGTCAAATCATCCACAATCCAACTGCTGCCTGTCTCAATGCAGACTTGGTGGTAACCGATGTCTGGGCTAGCATGGGGCAGGAAGGCGAAGCAGATGACCGCAATAAGGTGTTTGAGCCATACCAGGTCAATGCGGCATTAATGGCTGAAGCCAACCGCGATGCCCTCTTTATGCATTGTCTGCCGGCACATCGTGGCGAAGAAGTCAGCGCCGAGGTCATTGATGGTGCGCAAAGCGTGGTGTGGGACGAAGCAGAAAATCGTCTTCACGCGCAAAAAGCCCTGCTTGAGTTTTTGATTCCGCATACAAAGAATTAAACTGATGAGCGCCATAGTCGAGGTGAAAGCTATTAGTTGTCGCTACCGTCAAGAAACGGTACTGGACAAGCTATCGTTTCACGTCAACGAAGGACAGATCGCCTGCTTGCTTGGCCCTTCCGGCTGCGGCAAAACTACCGCCTTACGCGCCATCGCCGGATTCGAACCGGTCAGTGAGGGGGAAATCTCATTACGCGGAAAATTAGTCTCAAGTGCAAAACAGACCGTAGCGCCAGAAAAACGCAAAGTAGGTATGGTCTTTCAGGACTATGCGCTGTTTCCGCATATGAACGTTGCCGACAACATCAGCTTTGGTCTACGCAAGCACTCCGCAGCACAATGCCGTGATCGCGTCGCCCAACTGCTATCGACTGTCGGCCTGCCTGACTACCGGAAACGCTATCCTCACGAGCTCTCTGGCGGTCAGCAGCAGCGCATCGCTTTGGCACGCGCCCTGGCCTCAGAACCTGACATGATTCTTATGGATGAGCCGTTTTCAAACCTCGATGTCGAACTGCGCGAGCAACTCAGCCATGAGGTGCGGCAAATACTGAAATCGCTCAACACCAGCGCGATTATTGTTACCCATGACCAGCAAGAGGCGTTTGCCCTGGCTGATGTTATCGGTGTCATGCAGCAAGGTCGAATTTTACAGTGGGATACAGCATTCAATCTCTATCACGAACCCAGCCATCGCTTTGTCGCCGACTTTGTTGGCCAAGGCGTTTTGATGAAAGGGTATCTGGTCTCACCGAGTTCTGTCGCAACAGAGTTTGGGCTGATTAACGGTAACCGCGCCTATACCTGGCCCAAAGGTACCGAAGTTGATGTATTGATAAGACCTGACGATGTCGTACCCGATGCCGATGCGGAGATGAAAGCCACAGTTATGCATAAGGCATTTAAAGGCGCCGAGATTATGTACACCCTAAAACTACCGACCGGCGGTAAAGTACTTTCATTGTTCCCCAGCCATCAGGATCACGACATCGGCGATCTGGTAGGTGTCCGCATTGCTGCCGATCATCTGGTGGCCTTCAATTACTCTTAAAACCCGGTGGGTGTTAAGCTCAGTAAGCATTTTTGCCGACAAAACCTGAAAAAATCGTTTGCAATACAATTTTTGCGTCTAACCACACCGACCAGTGATTGATATATTCAAGGTCATACTCAACCCGTTTTTGCATTTTTTCCAGCGTATCCGTCTCACCACGCCAGCCATTAACCTGAGCCAAACCCGTAATACCCGGCTTAACCTTGTGACGTAACATATAGCCACTGATCAAGCCGCGGTATTCCTCATTGTGTGAGACGGCATGCGGGCGCGGCCCAACAATAGACATAGAGCCGAGCAATACATTAATAAATTGTGGCAATTCATCAAGCGAGGTGCGACGAATAAACGCACCAAACTTCGTTACGCGAACATCGCCTTTCGTTGCTTGGCGCACTACATCGCCGTCCTCAGAGACAATCATACTGCGAAACTTATAAACCTCGATCATCTCACCGTTAATGCCATAACGACGCTGCTTAAAAAGCGCTGGACCCGGTGACGATAACTTAACCCCCGCAGCGATCACCAACATAGGTATGGCAATCAAAGTCAATATACAACTCGTCACCACCACATCAAAAGACCGCTTAAGCAAG
Source organism: Gammaproteobacteria bacterium (assembly GCA_002400775.1). GTDB lineage: Bacteria > Pseudomonadota > Gammaproteobacteria. The sequence goes on along the minus strand of NVRF01000013.1, from coordinate 6,295 downwards.
CCATCAACACCATAAAACGGCGTATCGTAAATGCTGACTACCGGCAAACCACCGATATTGCCCCATCGTGCACTGAGCAAATCAAACATAAAAAAATCGGGAACAATGTAGACCGATGCCGTGGTATCCGACAACTTCGACACCAGCATCTTGATACGCTCTTCCGCGCGCATCGGCAACGCAATAAACACAACATCGATATGCCCTTCGCGCGCCGCCCGAACTAAATCTTCCATGGTGCCAATAATAGGCAAAGGGTCGTGCACCAACAGCCGTGGACCATTGATTTTACGATCGTCGTAAAAACCAACCGGCTTCATTCCCATATTGCGAGAGTTAATCAGTGAGTAGGCGACTTGCTTCCCCAAATCGCGCGCACCAGCAATGGCAACACGACGCACATTCCAGCCGCGTCGGTATAGCAAACCTTGCACCCACAACAACACTGCGTGCCATAGAATAAGGAACACAGGCGTCGCCATGAACCAGCTAAACAAGGTAAGCCGTGAATAATCAGCCGAGGTTTTTGTTGCATAGACGAACAGCAACAGGCTCATAACCACCATGAACCAGATATAGCAAACCTTAATTGCATGTCGGCCTAAAGACAGCGTATTAGAATCAACATAAAAACGCTGAACACCCGCAACAAACAAAAACAAACCGATTGATATGGCGACTATCAGGCTGTATTTGTCATTCCAATTCACGTCATACAACCGCGTAACAAGCACTAATACCGATCCCACTAACAATGCATCAACAATACGCGAGACAAAACTCAGCCGTGACGAATACGACGCTTTAAAACCAGAAGATCCCATCACCCTTGCCCCCACTCTCCAATCCTGACCTTACAGTGTATATAGTGCCATAACATATAGCTGATTCATTAGCCATATCTTTAGCTTATAGCCACCTTCAATTATTGAAGGTTTGTTCAGCTTACAATCATCCTTACACGCAGATACTAGTATCATAATCATAAATCCGGTAATGTTTGCGTTTTACAAGAAAAATTGCCTTGAGAGCTTTGTCGACAAATTTGACATCTTCAGTCTCTATTAAGATCTGCGGACTAAAATAATGTCATTAAGCCATTATAAAACAAGCAATTCAAATAACTGGAACAAATATTGCTTAATGGATTGAGCATAACCAAGAGGGTCTCAATTCATGAGCAACAAATTTAAATATATAAGGCGTTTGCTATTCGCCTGCCTGGCAACACTAGCCATGCTATCCGCCATTGGTTGTGGTGGTGGCGGCGGTGGCACCACGACACCAGCCCCACCAACCGCTGACAATACCTGGGACAACTTCAACTGGGATGAAGGCACTTGGCAATAAAGCCAGGATCCACCCGTTTGATAATTCAATATTTAATACATTTTCCAGAGGGAAAACAAATGAAGAAGCAATTAATTGTTCAAGCCACCCTGTGCGCATTAGCACTATCCAGCAGCTCTGTGTTTGCTGGCCCACTGACCGTACCAAACACCTTTACATCAGGCGAACCCGCGCTTGCAGCTGAAGTCAATGCTAACTTCACCGAAATTAACACACAAGTCACTGACAACGATACCAGAATCACGGCGCTACAAGGTAACGCCGGTGCCTGCCCAACTAACGCTGGTGCCATGGTAAGAGTGGGTTCATTTTGTGTTGATACATATGAAGCCACTGTCTACGATGCTGAAGCGAACACGGGCAATATTATCTCATTTCCAATACCTGTTGTTCCTCAGGTTCCTTCTTGCGATGTAACAGGTAATGAGTGTAGCGTTGGTGCTGTACAGCCAATTTATGCGCGCAGTGATGCTGGCGTTACACCAACCGTAAACGTTACCTGGTTTCAGGCCGCCCAGGCCTGCGCCAATGTCGGCAAACGTTTGATCACTAATGCTGAGTGGCAGACCGCCGCTGCGGGTACTCCTGATACAGCTGACTGCAACATAAGCACTAGCACTATTGCTGCTACAGATGCCAACCCTCTTTGTGTATCTAACTGGAACGCGGTCAACATGGTCGGTAATGTATGGGAGATCACCGCTGATTGGGTACAAGGTGTAGGAGGTGCAGCAGCCACAGACCAAAATGGCACCAACGGTTTCAGTGGTGACGCAGCGCAGTTTGTAACTCCAGCATCACTACAAGGTACGGGCTCTAACTTTATGGCTGTTATTTCACGCGGTGGTTCCTCTGCTGGTCTTGCCACAAGTGCGGGGGTATTTGCAACCAACGCACAGTTGGCGCCTTCAGCAGCTTTCGGTGCTTTTGGTTTCCGCTGCGCCATGTAAGACAGCCTTTATAAGCTAACAATACGACCTGGTCACACAATTTGACGTTTTTTTGTTTAAATTGTGTGACCAATTACCGTTACAATACTATACGTTAAGGTTCCAATATTACTGACAGTGCTACTATGCCGAGGCCAAATAAATTGCTATTACACTACTTAAGCTAGCTTACCTATGCCATCAGCGATCAAACTTATATTATCCTTAGTGTTATTACTCACTTTAGCTGCCTGTGGCGGTGGCGGTGGCGGTGGCGGTGGCGGTGGCGGTGGCGGTGATAATAATATCCCAACCCCAACCCCAGATCCAGGCCCAAATCCACCGCTCAATATTCCGCCGACAGCAGCCAGTGTCTGTGATCACACGCCATTAAATGCTTCTTTTGATGGCGACCTATCCGCTACCGACCCTGATAGCCCAACCTGGGCTTTCTCACTAGAGACAGATGGCAACATGGGGGCTGCAATTGTTAACCTCGATGGCACATTTACCTACACCCCTAATAATGGTGCTCGCGGGATAGACACCTTCACTTACCGCGTTGACGACCTCGAAGGTGGAGTAGATACTGAAACTGTGACAATCATTATTGGTGACACGCGTATCATGCCGTTAGGCGATTCAATCACTCTTGGCACGCAGTCTCTTGGCTTGCCCCCCGCAGGCTTCCGTATCGCTTATCGCCAAACCTTATTTGAAGAACTGGTTCGCCTGGACTATGCCATTGACTTTGTCGGCAATCAGTCAGAAGGCCAACTTACCGGCCTTGCCGACACCAATCACGAAGGACATGGTGGCATTAACACTACTGAGCTTATTATCGGTCGAACCCCCAACCCTAATATTCTTCCAGCCCCTTTCGCCCCCTTCCCTGGTATTTTTGAGGCTTTGAACAACAATCCAGCCGACGTGATTTTACTCCATATCGGAACGAATGATAGCCCTGGCTCTGGCCCAGGTCCTAACCTTGGCCTTACGGAAGTCCAGGTAAACACATTGCTGAATGAAATCGATCGCTGGGAAACAGACGGACTCAACGGCAATGCTGTGACAGTCGTTGTTGCTCGAATAATTAATCAAACCCCAATCAATCCCGCTGTGACAATGGTTAATGATGCTGTCGTGCAAATGATTCAGGGCCGCATAAACAACAACGGTGACAATATTATTATCGTCGACCAGGAAAACGCGCTTACCTACCCCGCTGACTTGGCTGATAACCTTCATCCGCGCCCAAACGGGTATAACAAAATGGCAGACGTTTGGTTATTCCCATTAGCCGGTACAGGCACTCAAACCAATACGGGCACTGCAAACCAAACCGGCGCGCATACCGGGCCAGGCATTCTCCCAACATGTAACTAACGGATCAGCCAGAGTCAGATAGCAATTGCACCCCACTCGCAAAGCAAGCTCTGCAAAAAATACTTTTCTATCAATAATAAAAGTTATCTAAGGTTCGTTATTTTCTCGTAGCCGTATTGCGCAATGATATTATCGTCCAGATTCTGATTAATAAAATCGACATCATCTTGCTGTAACTTGTCTTTCCATTGTTCCTCTAAATAGTAGCGTCGGTAGTAGTCATAATCTTTCCCACTATCCACTGTTTTAGACGCCTCATTTAAATTTTTAAATTCTTCATTTCGCCTTGGCAACCGATAAGTTGTTACAATCTCTTCCACGACTTTCTGTGGGTCTTGCAATAGTGATTCATATTTAACGTTAGAACACTTTGCGTAATCTTGCACTTTCAAATACGAGCCATTTTTAATGTTCCATAATGCGACAGGGTTTCCTATATCGCCGCGATAGTTTTCTCTACCCACCACCCGGCAAGGTGCCCTTAAAAAACTACCGAACCCTTCCTGTCGCATACCCATGTGATACGCTCGCCTAAAAAGAGATAACAGCCATGAGTACGGATTTTTGGTTAAAGTGACAACCAAAACATTATCATGGACACCAATTCTCTCACTCATAGGCACTGCATGCTTCCAGCCAAAATTAGAGTGTGCAGTGACGCTAAAATAAAAATCTCGCGCCCACTCTCTATTTTTAATTATTTTTCCTAAACCATCTGGTACAACACCATTCAACATTTTTACATCACAATTAATATCAATCAATTTCGACAAATAGTTTGTCCCCGTATTCCGTTCACCGTAAATCTTAACCGCAATTGATTTGCTCATTAATCTAATTTCCCCAACTATTTTCCAGGATCATACAGCTAAGCTATTACATCGGCCACTTAGAGCCTTGCGCAGCCTTTGATGAAAAGTGTAAAGATTTCCGACAACGCAGAAACTATTAAAAATAACCCTACTCAACCACATTAATATAAAGTATCTCAACAAAGTTGCCACATTTAATGTGGTTCAATTGCTTCCCAACACATGTTATTATAACCAAACAATAATTAAGCCTATTTTCTCGATTCAGCTGAAACAATCACCCTTAAAACAATACCTAACTCAGAAGCCGTTGGTGACTATGCCATATTTCAAACATATCTTTCCCCTTCAATCGATGCTTGGTCTACTGATACTCATTATCGCAGCACCTGGCGTCCAGGCCGGCATTTTAACCGGACAATCGGTCGTATCACCAACAACAATTGATCTCACCAGCGAAGGCAGCCGCGACTGGATACAGTTTGGCCTCGATAGTGTCGCGATACCTAATCGTAAAGCCAATACCTCTGCCCTGCTTGGCAATGTCACCGCCCTTGGCGGCGCTAACTTCCGACGCGCTGTCGCAGCCCCAGGGGTGCGGGCGGATTTCTCCTGGACGGATGGCTCACCCACTCTAAGCGCCACCACCGGTAACCGTATCTTTACTACAGACATCGGTAGCGGCTTTGAAATGACGATACCCGTCGGCACTGACCTGCAAACTTTGCATTTCTATGTCGGCGGCTTTCGGTCTCAAGGGCTCTTTCAAGCCTCGTTGAGCGATAATAGTGCAGCGCCCTTTTCCGTTACGGTCGCTAACCTCAGTGGCCCTTATGATCAGCGTGTCTCGTTAGACGTCCAGGCCGATTCGCCCAATCAAACTCTCTCGGTACAGTTTGTTCACACTGGCGGCACCAGTATCGCCTTTATCGCCGCCTCCGCCCCCGGTATTGCTGGCAATCTCCTGCCAACAGCTAATAACGGCACTCTCAGTGTCGACTTTGATACCATCACTGGCGGGTCGCTCGGTGCGAATGATCCGGACAGTGACCCGCTGACTTTCAGTATTAACTCTCAACCAAGCCAGGGCGCTATTACTCTCAATAACGCAACAACCGGCAGCTTTACCTATACCCCGAATGTCGGCGCCACAGGACTGGACAGCTTTACCTTTATTGCCAACGATGGCAATGGCAACTCTAATGTCGCGACGGTATCCATTACTATTGCCAGCCCGGTTAGCGGTGGCGGTACCGGCATTTTAACCGGACAATCGGTCGTATCACCAACAACAATTGATCTCACCAGCGAAGGCAACCGCGACTGGATACAGTTTGGCCTCGATAGTGTCGCGATACCTAATCGTAAAGCCAATACCTCTGCCCTGCTTGGCAATGTCACCGCCCTTGGCGGCGCTAACTTCCGACGCGCTGTCGCAGCCCCAGGGGTGCGGGCGGATTTCTCCTGGACGGATGGCTCACCCACTCTAGGCGCCACCACCGGTAACCGTATCTTTACTACAGACATCGGTAGCGGCTTTGAAATGACGATACCCGTCGGCACTGACCTGCAAACTTTGCATTTCTATGTCGGCGGCTTTCGGTCTCAAGGGCTCTTTCAAGCCTCGTTGAGCGATAATAGTGCAGCGCCCTTTTCCGTTACGGTCGCTAACCTCAGTGGCCCTTATGATCAGCGTGTCTCGTTAGACGTCCAGGCCGATTCGCCCAATCAAACTCTCTCGGTACAGTTTGTTCACACTGGCGGCACCAGTATCGCCTTTATCGCCGCCTCCGCCCCCGGTATTGCTGGCAATCTCCT